>JAIBBF010000002.1 GCA_019694795.1 Flavobacteriales bacterium
GGTTGCCTTTTTACTAAGAAATAGAATTGAAAAAGATGAATTTCATTTTACAGTAAAAAAAATAGCGCTGATTGTAGTCATCCATATACGCCCAAATTGGCCTAAAAAGGGTATTGCCGCTAACGTTTTGCGGCTACCCGAAGGGCGGGACTTTTACCACAAAACTTGATTTGAAAAACTAAACTTCCATTAACCACAAAGGTGTCTTTGGAACACGAAACCCCGCCTTTTGGGTAGGTGCTGTTATAGGGCGTTTTTCTTTCTATCATTATATTTCCCACATTATATAACAGGTTTTATTTTTAATTAACTCGCTTTCTTCTTTGTCATTACTAAGGTCATCAACTATTTTCTTAATTTCTTCATCTGTCAATTTTCTAATACTGTAAATTAATGCAATTCTCAAAGCATTTGAAAGTCCTAAAGATGTTTTGATATCTGTTTTTGTATTTTCTTTTACGATAAAGTTGTCAAGCGTGATGGGTGTAAACTGTAGACTAAAAATCGTAATAGAAAAGGTTCCCGAACTCAATTTAATTGAAACAAAACCATCAAAATCAGAGTGAATTGTTGTGTCTGTTACGCTGTTTCTAATTGTAATGTTTGCAAATGGTATTGCATCTCCTTTATTGTCCAAGATTTGAAATGTCAAAATACTTTTGTCTGTCTGCAGAATGGTGTCTGTTGTTTTGGAGGTAAAGTTTGATTCCTGACTTGTCAAGTGCTGTCTATACTTATGCTTATATTTCTTTTGTCCGAACACGACTGTCGGAAGAAAAATTATTATGAATATGAGAAGTTTCGTTTTCACGGTCGTCTTTTTTAAAATGCCCTATAACGATTGTATAAGTCTGATAAATGCATCCATAACTACCCGTTTCGGGTGATTATGTCTTACTAATATAAAACACTAAAGCCAGACCTTTCGATCTGGCTTGGCAAACTTTAAAACTATTTTTGGTCATTTTCGCTCAAGGGCGATGGTTTCTTCGTAGTTATACTGAAAACCGGAATCGTAATAGGTTTCGGTGTATTTGATGGTTACTGCGTCTTTTTCATTTTTTACAACGGTGTACACATCTGCATCAATGGTGATTTTTGTTTCGTCATTCGACCAGGTAAAATTTCCGGAGTCGGTCATACCGGCAACATTAATGGTGTAATTTCCTTTGCCGTCTTTACCAAAGTGGAATGTTCCGCAATTGGTGTAGTTGTCGTCATAGAGTAGAACACCGTCTTCGTACTCAATGCTTCTGAGGGAGGCTACATTCCAATCTCCTCCCTTTTTAAACATTCTTCTTTCGAGTTGCTTTTCTTTGGAGCAGCTCGTAATCATCATGGCGGTCATCATTAGAAGACCCGTAATCATAAAAAACTTTTTCATTTTGAAAGTTTTTGTGTCATCCGAGCCCTTGATGACGGTTAGACTTAAAAAGCAGCGTGGGCTCACATACCTATCTGCTCCTTAGGCTCTGGAAAGCCCGCAAACAAATAAAGTAGTTGCCCACGCCTTACGTGAGCGGACTTACTTTATTCCCAGTTTGCTGTAAATTTTCCAGATTTAAGGAGCAAGGAATTAGTAACCGCTATATTTTAAAATATGTCTTTGTCTTGAGTGTCTGTTTCGTCTATGTATTTACACAAATATAGTGTGGTTCATTTGTTCATGCAATTGGCAAGGGGTGATTTATTGGATCTTCTTAACCATAAAACTATACTTGGTTTAGTTAGCCATTTGACCATTTGTTTTCTCTTTCATGGTAAACCATATGGTTGTTTTACGAGTAAAAATTTTTACCGAATTGTCACCTCCGTTTTTATGGAACTCAATAAAATCAATAGTTTCACGATTTTGACTTTGAAAGCTTAGGCAATTTTTGCGTATTCCAAAGCCTTATTCAACGTTTTTTGACTGACCTTTCTTTCCTTCAGCTTCGGGTTTGGCTGTTTACATTCCAAGTCATGTTTTAAAATGGTTGCCACCATTAATGCATGACGCTCTTGGAGATAACTTGACCATATTCCGGCGAACAGTTCCTCAATGAGTAATTGTTGAAGTTTATTTGCATAAAAACGAATGGAAGTGCCGCAAAACGAAATACATGGTCGTGCATCATAACAGATTACACTTGCGCATTGTAAGTACAATTTCTGTTTGTCGGTTTCAGTCATTTCCATTTCGACGTATTCTTGTTTTTTACTTGATTTGGGCGAAAGCTCATAATAAAGCGTTTGCAGTGCCTTTTGTTTTTCAAAAAGATCAAATGCAGCATCAAATGAAAGATTACGTCTTTTCAAGTGCAAATCAAGTAAGTCCTTTATGAGGGCATTTACTTGTGCTTTGTGGTTGTTTTTAGTTTTCATGGTAATCACCTTTCATAAGGTTATATAATAAGGCATGGTTTGACTGATGATGTCCAAACATGATATAAAGCAATTCGGAGTCCTTATATCTATGCTTAACGGAAGGACTTTCCTTGACTCTTTGTATTTGGACCAAGCACTCGCGGTCTTGAGGTCTAGTATTCCACCTATCATGCTTTGGGATAAACTTTGCCATTCTTATGTCTCCGATGACGCCACTCAAGTATCTCTCTTTAGGATATCGATACACAGGTATTTTCATTTGAAGAAAGTCAACAGAAACACGAAGACATTGAAAGGAGTCCATGATAAGGTTGTCATGATCCTTAAGCATGGCATCCAAATGCCAATGAAGTGATACCAAGTCTATGATCTTTTCGTCATGATCATCACTTGGCATATTCATGGGGCTCTTACGAATGGCAATACAGCTATCACAATACAAGACATTTTCATCATGAGCCGTAAAGGACTTCTCACAGAATTTGCACTTGCTTGAGGGACTTGAGTTTTTGATAATTCTCACCTTTCCTTTTTTGTTAACATAGTACACAAATGTATGATAGTTTACTATATTTGCAACATGATGAATGAAAAATTTCTCAAAGAGTCCCTAAAGGGCTCCCTTGCCAAAATGGAGGCTTTAAGCAAGAGGTCTATTCCTTATTCCAATTCGGGGGTGCCCGGATATATGATAAAGCACTGGGAGTCCAAAGGATTGGTTCCTGTTGTGGGGCTTCCGAATCAAAACCGTGAATACACCATTGTAGATTACATATGGGTATGTCTTGTAAGGGACTTAACCAGTCTTGGTTATCCATGGGACAACATCCGAAAGCTTATGGTGCTCATGTTATCACCTCAGAGTCCAAATGAATATTTCAAAGAGATGAATTCGAATGCCATTGAAAGCATTAAAGATGGAATCTGGAGCCAAGGTTTAGTCGAGGAGGACTTCTTTGATAAAAAGAGATATGAGTTCTCCGTCTTCTACCTTTTGGTATTAACAGGATTCACCTTTGATCGAACCGTTTCATTATTGGTAAATGCCAAAGGAGAGTTCATGATCGAGGACTTGAAGGATCAAAAAGATAACTTTTACTTGATGAAATGGCATGAGTTTAAACAAGTGCCTCATGTGTGCGTCAGTCTTTCAAAGATTTTAAGTGATGTTTTACTTGGGCTTGAGCCAAAAAAGTATTTACTGGCAAATGGTGTAATTGATGAAAAGGAACTTGAGGTCTTGGAAAGAATCCGTTCGGGGCGTTATCAAGAGATTACCGTTTCATGCAATAAGAACGGTCAGATCACAAAAGCATCCTTTACAGAAGTTCAAAAGGTCACAAATGCGACACGCATAGCAGACTTAATCGCAATAAATGGATATCAAGAAATCGTCTTAAAAACCGAAAACGGAAATGTAGTGCATTGCACCAATACACGTAAATGGAAGTAACTATTGCATAAGGCAAGGTAATGTGTTCGGGAGTAGATACTCAACAAGCGTGAGGTCTAATCTGTATCAAGACCTTAAATGAAACAAAAATGTAAAGCTGAAAGAAAACTAAATGAAGATGAAACTAAGTTAGTCGAGAAGCTCTTTGAACAATGGGCTGAGATTTTTAAACAACACCAAAAAAAGGAATCAAATGAGCAAGATAAAAAGAGCCGCCATCATGGGCAGGGTAAGTAGTGATGAACAAGCCAAGGGATACTCCTTAGATGTTCAAATCGATGCACTTACAGGTTATTGTGTCCGTAACAACATAGAAATCGTTTACACCTTTAAAGAAGATCATTCCGCAAAGTCTTTCGACCGTCCTGCCTTTAAAGAGTTTCTACGATTTGCTAAGTCCAACAAGGGGAAAATCGATTTATTGTTATTTACATCATGGGATAGATTCTCACGCAACACAGCAGATGCTTATGAGATGCTTGGTGTACTTAAGCGCCTTGGTATCGAGCCACAAGCCACAGAACAACCCATTGACTTAAGTATTCCGGAGAATAAGGCCATGCTGGCATTTTATCTTGCAATTCCAGAGATTGAAAATGATCGCCGGTCGATAAAAATAACGGGTGGTATTAAGGGTGCATTAAAGGAGGGGAGATGGGTTGGAGCCATTCCTAGAGGATATTGTAGGGTAAGGGAACAAAATGGGAAAACGCAAATGATCCCAAATTCAGATGCACCTATGATTAAACGTCTATTTATGTGGATTGAAGACGGCTTTAATCAACAAGAATGTATCCGAATGGCAATGGATCAATTTGGATATAAAATTGATAAAACACGATTATCGATCTTATTGAGAAATCCCCTTTATGTTGGGAAAATTTTAATTAAAGGTGATTTAAATTGTACTGATCAATTGATTGATGCAAAACATGAAGCAATTGTCAATGAGTCTTTGTTTTTTGCAGTTCAGGAAAGGTTAAATATTGCCTCTCAACATTCAAATCGTGTGAAAGCTACTACGAAAGACGAAGCTCTACCTTTGCGTGGGATTTACAAATGCCACCATTGTGGAAACAATCTTACAGGAAGTGCTTCGAAAGGCAAATCGGGAAGAGGATACTACTATTACCATTGCAACCATTGTAAGCAATTGCGAGTACGTGCTGATTACGCAAATTTGGTCATTGAAAATGTACTGAGGGAAATTGAACTAACGCAAAATGCCGAAAGAGTGTTCGAAAAAATAATGAAAAAATATTTTAACGGATCTGCTGCAGAAAGAGCACGCAAAAAGGAAATACATTCTAAACAGCTCGCTGAAACCGAAAAAAGAATTAAGAACTTGGAAGAACTTTTCCTTGATCGGTCATTGTCCATTGAAGAATTTCGGTCATTAAAGGATTCTTTAGACAAAGACAAAAAAAAACAGCGCGATGAGATAATAAAACTGGAGGAGGATAGAAGTAGTGTCGATCAAAAAATAAAAAATGCCATAAAGCTCTCTAAAGGAATCAGGGAGTTATACCTAAGCCTAGATGTACATGGAAAAAGCAAGCTGCTTTGTTCGATTTTTCCGGAAAGACTGGAAATTGAAAATGGGAAATGTCGAACACCTTCGCTTCATCCGGCCCTTCTTCTGGTTCTTAGGTGTGCCAAGGGGTCTGAAAATAAAAAAGCGGGAAATTTGACAGACAATCTGCAAATTTCCCGCCGGGTGGAGCCGGAGGGAGTCGAACCCTCGTCCAATCAGGGAAGCCGCAAGGTTTCTACATGTTTATTTGCAAATTGATTTTCGTCGCAAAGCCGGAATGCAACCTCCAATTTTGCGCTTAGTTTCTAAAGTTTTTCGTCGATCCTCCGAAACGCCGGACCGCTTATCCCGAAAGCTCGGCACCTCTGGATCTCCCACTAACGGGCGGAGCAGGAGAGAAGTGTCCTCGTCCCACACCTGGTGCGGGATTAAGCGAAATTCACTTCTGTGAATTAAGCAGCGAGAGCGTAGTTATTTTCGCCATTTATAGTTTGGAAAGCTGATTAACGTGCATTTTTCCATGGCACGACATGCTTGCTTGAAACTCCAACCCGCTGTCAAAGCCGGTCGGCCCCAAATGTGAAAGAACACTACAAAGATACATCAAAAAGCCTGCAAAAAGGGAAAAATCAAAAAGAGTGCGTGAAATTGCGGACGATTTGTCAGGTTTTTAGCTCTGCTATACCTGTTGTATTTTTTACATCAGATTTTAGTTCCTGTTAGTATTTATACACGCGAATCCGATTATTTTTGTGACATGGAAAGGAAAATTACGTTGGGTATTATCCGCGAGGGAAAAGTACCACCCGATAAACGAGTGCCGCTTACCCCATCACAATGTGTGGAAGTAATGAAACAACATCCCGAGTTCGATATTCTTATTGAACCAAGTGTGAAGCGTTGTTTTCCGGATTCGGAATATGAGGAGCAGGGATTGGTGTTGTCCGACAAAATGAATGAGTGTGATGTGTTGATGGGAATTAAGGAAGTCCCCATGAACGAATTGATTGCAGATAAAACGTATTTTTTCTTTTCACACACCATTAAAAAACAAGCGCACAATCGTAAGCTTCTCAAAAAAATGATCGATCTGAATATTACCATGATCGATTATGAAACCTTAACAGATACCAATGGAAACCGCATTATTGCATTTGGAAGATATGCAGGTATTGTTGGTTGTTACAATGCTTTCCGCACCTTCGGTGAGAAATTTGGTGTATTCCATTTAAAGCCTGCGCATGAATGTTTCGATCGCAAGGAAATGGATGCCGAATTAAAAAAAGTAATTCTTCCTCCCGGATATAAAATTGTAGTTACAGGATCCGGTCGCGTTGGTGGTGGATGTCTCGAAGTTTTGCATACCCTAGGAATGAAAGAAGTGAAAGCGCATGATTTTTTAGTGGGTAAATTTTCTCAACCGGTGTACACTGTTTTGCACGTGGGTGATTATAACAAAAGCAAGGATGGTTCCGAATTCGATAAGAAAAAATTCTATACTGATCCGTCTGCTTTCGAATCGGATTTTCTCAAATGGGCACGTGAGGCCGACATGTATATTCCTTGTCACTTTTGGGATCGCCGTGCACCTCAGATTTTGGTGAAAGAAGATTACCTCGATCCGAAATTCCGCATTCGTATTATCTCCGATATCTCCTGTGATATAGGAGAACCTATAGCCTCCACATTGCGTTCTTCCACCATTGCAGATCCGTTTTACGGTTATGATCCAAAGACGGGCGAAGAAGCCGATTTTTATGCACCGCACACCATTGGTGTGATGGCCGTTGATAATCTTCCCTGCGAATTACCACGCGATGCGAGTCGTGATTTCGGTAAAATTTTGAGTGAGGAAATTATTCCTTTGTTGTTGGGTAACGACAAAGATCAAATTCTTGAACGCGCCACCATTTGTAAAAACGGAGATCTTACTCCACGTTACGAATACCTGCGCGATTATTTAAACGGAAATTAAGTTCGGTTTAAATTCAATGAATTCCTTTATTTCAGTTTTGCCAATGGAGTAACCGATCCGGTGGTTTTCTGATTGAGCTGAACTAAAATTTCTGCATCCAGCGGAAGAAAAATATCCACCCGCGATCCGAATTTTATAAATCCGAATTCCCTGGCCTGTTCTGCTTTATTTCCTTCTTTGGCATAATTCACAATGCGACGCGCCATCGCTCCGGCGATCTGACGAAATAATACTTTTCTTCCTTTGTGATCTTCTACCACAACCGTTGTGCGCTCGTTTTCTGTCGACGATTTCGGATGCCAGGCCACCAGGTATTTTCCTGCGTGGTATTTCGAATAACAAACCGTTCCGCCAATGGGAAACCAGTTGACGTGGACATTCATTGGACTCATAAAAATACTCACCTGAATGCGCTTCTCATTAAAGAACTCCGTTTCCATCACTTCTTCAATCACCACCACTTTGCCGTCGGCGGGACAAACAGCTAAATCTTCACCCTGGGTGATAATTCGCTTTGGAACGCGGAAAAATTGAACGATCAGGTAAAAAAGGATGAAAAGTCCCACCCAAAGGAAAATCTTCAGCCAGAGCAGGCTTTCAGGCATAAAATAAACACCTGAGGCAATTCCTCCGGTAATAAAAAATGCAATCAGCATAATCAGGTATCCTTCGCGGTGCAGCGTCATAAATTCAGAATTAGGTTTCAAAAATAAACAAAGAGGTGTCCTGTTAGAATGAAAATCTGTAAATAAGTGAACAATCTCCTGCGTAAAAATCAATTTTGTCCATAAAAAAAGGCTACTCCAAGAGTAGCCTTTTCCTATTTTTTAGAGTGAATTACTGAATGCTGAGTTTTTTCTCGAGCTCTTCGATGTAACCACGGAATTGTTTATCGGTTTCCACCAGATTATTCACGGTGCGGCAGGCATGAAGTACGGTAGCATGATCTTTACCGCCACAGTGCATACCGATGTTTGCCAATGAAGATTTAGTCATTTTCTTAGCAAAGAACATGGCAATCTGACGAGCCTGCACCACTTCGCGTTTACGTGTTTTCGATTTCAATAATTCGATTGGAAGATCGAAATAATCGCACACCACTTTTTGGATATAATCGATCGATACTTCGCGAGCGGTATTCTTCACGAATTTGTCGATCATTTGCTTGGCAAGATCCAGCGTGATGGCTTTTTTGTTCAATGAAGACTGAGCAATCAATGAAATCAAAGCGCCTTCGAGTTCGCGGATATTGGTGGTGATGGAGTAGGCCAGGTATTCCACTACTTCACGCGGAAGCTCGATACCGTCGGCATACATTTTCTTTTCCAGAATAGCGATACGCGTTTCGAGACTTGGAGCCTGAAGATCCGCTGATAATCCCCATTTGAAACGAGAAAGAAGACGTTGCTCCATTCCCTGCATTTCTACCGGTGGTTTATCAGAAGTAAGCACCAATTGTTTTCCACTTTGGTGAAGGTGATTAAAGATGTGGAAGAACACATCCTGTGTACGTTCTTTACCTGCGAAAAACTGTACATCATCAATGATCAATACATCCATCATCTGATAGAAATGAATGAAATCGTTGGTGGTGTTGTTTTTCACGGCATCAATAAACTGGTGCGTAAATTTCTCGGAAGAAACATACAATACCGTTTTATTGGGGAACTGATTCTTAATGGAAATACCAATCGCATGTGCGAGGTGAGTTTTCCCTAATCCAACTCCTCCGTAAATGAGTAATGGATTAAATGCAGTTCCTCCCGGTTTGTTGGCAACAGCATATCCGGCAGAACGTGCCAGACGATTACAGTCTCCTTCAACAAAATTTTCAAACGAGTAGTTGGGGTTAAGATTAGAATCCACATTAACCTTCCTCAAACCCGGTATAATAAACGGATTCTTGATAGGGTTGGAGCTGATGTCCAACGGCATCGAAAGTGGCGGATTCTTCAATGCTTTGGTGTTCGTCGTAGGGATCTTAACGGTGTAGGGCGATGTGGATCCATAGTTATTTTCCATAACAATGGAATACTCCAGGCGTCCTTCAGCACCAAGTTCCTTTTTGATCGTTTTTTTGAGTAGCGTAATATAATGCTCCTCTAACCACTCGTAGAAAAATTGAGAGGGAACCTGGATGGTAAGCACATTGTTTTCAAGTTTCAAAGGTTTGATAGGCTCAAACCACGTTTTGAAACTTTGCAGGCTCACATTGTCGCGGATAATTTCCAGACAACTCTTCCAGACAGTCTCGTGATTTTTCTTCATTCGTTGTTGTGTTATATGGTTGTGTTCGGTTCCTTGTTCTGTTGCCCGTTTGTTCAACGGGGTTGCGAATATAGAATATTTGATATTCTAACCGCTCAACTCAAGCAAATATTTACATAAAAAAGTGTAAAAAAAAGTTCAAAAGCGCTTGATTTTATGAAAAGTTTTTTTTGAGAGAATTAGCAAACATCTTTGTTAGTACTTGAAATATACGCAAAATCTCCCACAAGACCTAGGTTTTTCGGGGATTTTTCAAATTCTATATCAATTCTTCCTAATCGAATTCCACCCCATCCGGCCTGATTTACGATCACCTGATTTCCATCAGCATTTTTAACCAAAGTCACTTTTTCGAGGAATGTGTGGGTATGTCCCCCTAAAATCAGATCAATACCTTTACTCATTGCCGCCAATTTCAAATCAGATATTTTTTCTGTTTTGTATGAGTAGCCTAAATGGGATAAACAAATGACCATATCGCAGTGGTGTTGGTTACGCAGCTCAGCAGATTTTTGCTGTGCTACAGCAATAGGGTCGAGATACTTCGTTTTTCCATAATTTTTTTTTGCAACTAATCCATCTAACTCAACACCAAGGCCAAAGATTCCGATTTTTATTCCACCTCGGGTGATGATGGTATGAGAGAGCGTCTTGCCTTTCAAAATAGTTTCAGAAAAATCGTAATTCGAACAAACAAATGGAAAAGTAGCATGCGGAAGCATTTTCAGAAATCCTTCAAGTCCATTATCAAAATCATGATTCCCCATCGTAGCGGCATCGTATTTCATGGCGCTCATTAATTTGAACTCCGGCTCACCTCCGAAAAAATTAAAATAAGGTGTGCCCTGAAAAATATCGCCGCTATCCAATAACAATACCAGTTCTTCTTCACTGCGGATTTTATCAATCAATGCAGCGCGGCGCGACATTCCCCCTAATCCTGCATATTGCGGATCGTCGGCAGGAAATGGATCGATATGGCTGTGCATATCGTTGGTATGAAGAATAGTGATTTTTCTTTTTGGTGATGGAGCAGCAGAAAAAGCCATTTCGGGAAGCAGCAACATACCTGCTAATCCCATTCCCGCTTTTTTTATGAAGGATCTTCTGCTATCGGAAAAATAAGATTCTGTCATCGGTTTCTGCTTGTATTTTTTTACCCTGAGACGTTTCACTCCGAATATATTGGATGATCACATCTCTGAGTTTTTGTCCCGTATAAATCATTTCTTCGGCAGCACTGAAAAAATTCATTCCATCCCCGCCTTCTGCCAAATAATCACTGGTAATGATCCACACTTCAGCAAGAGCGTGAATACTTTTATCGTTGATAAACATCGATTGCAGTTTTCCATCTACGGCAACCAGACTTCCGTTGAATGAGATGGGGTGACCACCCACTTGTACCAGGTACTCTGCCATTTTAATTACATCAGCAAGTTTTAACTTCACCAACACTACTTCATTTTCAAAGGGCATCACCGAAAAAATTCGTTCTACCGTAATATCACCTTGAGGAATGGCAGCGCGTAATCCGCGTGTATTCAATAAGGCCAGATGTGGTTTAATAAATTCGGTGGAATCGTGTCGACCAACTACTAGTTTTGAAAAAGAGGCATAAACTAAATCTGCAACAAAATTTCCAAGCCGGCCTTGCGGACGTTCCGTTTTCATTTCATGAATGGAAACACCAATCACCTCCTGCATACTTGCCGATAATTGATTACGGTAGGGGTAAATAAGAGAATCTGCAGAGGCTTGTTGAGGACCTCCGGAAATGGTGGACGTATGATCCTTTACTCCACTCGGGTGATAAGAGGAGCAAGAGGAAAAACTAAAAATTCTGAATGCAAAAAATAAAATAGCAAGAGCTGATCGCATGCTATGAATATAGAAGAAAAAAATTAAAGATTCCAGATTTCCCAACTTTTTTCGGCCTGCAGTTTTAACATGGTTAAACCGTTTAAAACAACAGCCCCGTTTTCCCTGGCCTTTTTTAATAATAAGGTTTCTTCCGGATTGTAAATTAAATCGAAAATTAAATGCTGCTGACCAATACCTTCTGTGGGTAGAGGGGGACAATCATTCACATTCGGGAAAGTTCCTACCGGGGTGGTATTTATAATTAATGGATGCGCTTTTATTACATCAGCATTTAATTCCTTCCAGGTAATTTTTCCTTTGCCTTCACTGCGTGATACAAACACATAACTGATTCCGATTTTTTTTAATACATACGCAACAGCCTTTGATGCGCCACCTGTGCCTAAAATCAATGCACGATGATGCGTGTTCAGTAAAAAAGGTTTCAGCGACATGGCAAAACCATAAACATCTGTATTGTAACCGGTGGTAAAAACCTTTTCACCTTTGTGAAGGATGCGAATGGTATTTACAGCGCCAATTTTTTCTGCTTCCGGTTCGAGCTCATCTAAAAAAGGAATTACACTTTCCTTGTAGGGGATGGTGACGTTGAGTCCTAATAAATCATTTCTCCCGGCAACCAATTCTTCAATTTCTGCAATGTTGGCAATGGGGAAATTTTGGTACTGATGGTCTTTTAGACCCATGGATTCGAATTTTTTTTCGAAATAGCTTTTCGAAAAGGAATGGGTAAGGGGGAAACCAATCAGTCCGTAGGTTTTCATGCAGATAATGGATTAAAGTCTGCAAATATTGGAATATTTCTTCAGGTGTTTGTTAAAAGCATTTTGTTTGTGAAAATTATCTTCCCTGTCACTTTTTATTTCCCTTAAGCTTATCTTCGTTATATGTCGCAACAAAAATATACCAGGTCAGTAGCCATTTCGATGGTGGTAGCCAATATGATTGGAACGGGTGTTTTTACATCCATCGGATTTCAGGTGGGGGGATTACCTTCTGCTTTTGTAATTCTTTTCCTGTGGTTTATAGGAGGGATTATTGCATTAGCAGGTGCATTGTCCTATGCCGAAGTTTCCACCCGAATTCCGGGCAGTGGAGGTGAATACAATTATTTATCGCACATCTATCACCCTTCACTGGGATTTGTATCTGGTTGGATGTCGCTCATTGCGGGTTTTTCTGCGCCTATTTGTGTGGTTGCTATAGCCATCGGAAAATATTTTTCTCCTGTAATCGGAGTAGAGGATATTCGGATTATTGCTGTCACCTTTATTGTATTGGTTTCTGCCATTCAATTATTCGGTGTTCGCATTGGTGGTGAGATTCAGAAATATTTAACGATCTATAAAATATTGCTGATCGCTTTATTTTGTCTTGCACCTTTTCTGGTGAGTGATTTTGTGGGAACCAATTATTCCTTTACACCGCAAAAAGGAGATTGGGATTTAATTATGAGTCCCGCCTTTGCCATTTCTCTTGCTTATATCATGTATGCTTATTCCGGATGGAATGCCTCTACCTATATTGCAGGGTTGCTGGAAAATCCATCTAAAAATCTACCGGTGTCTTTGTTATTTGGTACAATCATCGTAACGGTTTTATATGTGGCACTGAACGGTATGTTTTTAACGGTGGGAACCTTCGAGGAAATTGGTGTTAAACCTCCGAATTTCGATGAAGTGGATGTGGGAAATATTGTAGCCAATAAATTATTTGGTTCGGGAATTGGAACCGTTTTTTCTGCATTAATCACCTTTGCCCTTGTCTCATCATTAAGTGCAATGGTTATTGCAGGTCCGCGTGTCTATGAACAAATCGGAAAAGATTATCCTGTGTTTAATTTACTTACCCGATCCAACAAATTGGGTTCTCCTTACATCGCCATTATTTTACAGGCAGCTATTGCGATTACGATGGTGCTGACCTCCTCTTTCCATTTTGTAATCAATTACATCGCGGTGAGTCTTTCCGTGTTTAGTTCGCTTACGGTATTGGGCGCAATCATCTTACGTTGGAGAAAAACCAATGTGGAAGGAAAATTCAATTCACCCTTATTCCCTTTGGCGCCTATCGTTTTTTTATTGGCTAACGGATGGTTTTTGTATTACATGGTTAGCAAGGAGCTGGAAGAAAAAGATTTTGGAATTATTTGGTTTTCCCTTAGCACCATGCTGATTGGATTTATTATTTACGGCATTGTTCACTGGAAAAAATCGGCTCAGTCATGAAACGCATTTTATTTTTTTCCATTTTTCTTGCAGCTTGTTTTTCTGAGAAAAAAACAGAGGAGAATACCTCAGCTCCTCCGCAAAAAGTACAAGATAGTGTCAATCATGAAAGTTACGAGCGCAGAACCTTCCATAAAGATTCGCTGGTCGATTTTTCTGCACGCTATATTTCGGGATTAAAACAAAATGCACGATCCGCCTTTTCTGCATTTGAACAGGAAGATTTCTGGAAGCGCTATTCTGAATTGTCGGAGAAAAACTGGAATACATTAAAGGAAGAACGACTTCAACCCATGCAGCAATGGGCGAAGGACAGTTTTAAGTTGTGGGTGAATGATACATTGCCATTATTTTATCCGTTAAGCGGACCCGATTACCTGCATCCTGAAATTCTATATCCGGGTACTACTACATTTATTTTTTGTGCATTAGAGCCGATTATTGATCTGCCGGATCTTTTGCAATTGAACAAAGAAAACCGGGAGTTATTCCTTCAAAGTGTAGATAATTCCCTTCGCGATATTTACGGGAAAAGTTATTTTATCACAACGCACATGCAGGAGGATTTTAAAAGCAATCGTGCACGTGGAGTTTTGCCGGTGTTTTATGTTTTTATTGCCAGAACGGGACATGAAATTCTTGAATGCAGTGGGGTAGGAATCGATACTTCCGGTGTATTGCACGATACGTTATTGGTAGGAAATACGTCTAATTGGGTAAAAGGTGTACGCTTTCGTTTTCGCCATCCTGATTCTGATACTTTAAAAGAGCTGTTTTATTTTTCGATGGATGTTTCGGAAAAAGGACAAAAGGTTCGTCCCGGTTTCGATAAATACCTGGCAGGTATTGGAAAATTTAATACCATGATTAAATCGGCCTCTTATATGCCGCATTATTCCACCTTTGCTACATTGAGAAATAGAATTTTATCGGGTAGTGCAAGCATTTTTCAGGATGATACCGGAGTTCCATATAAATATTTTAAAAATACTTCGGAATGGGAGACCATTTTATTTGGCGAGTATATTCATCCGGTAAAAGATTTTAAGGATTATGTTTTTCAAAAGGATTTAGACTCGCTCTATAAATCCGGATTTACCATTCACGATTTACCCTTCCACCTCGGATATCATTACGCAGATAAAAAACAGAGTCAGCAAATTTTTATTCGGAAACAATGAGGCTAATTTTATTTTTGGTATTTACAGGCTTGTTTTTAATTACCGGAGCTCAGCAGCGCGAAGAAGCTTCAGATAATTCTGCATTTTGGACTACCATAAAAAAATCCATGCCGCAATACAAAAAGGTATTTCGTAAACATAAAGATTATCGCTTAGAGTTAATTGTTACACGGATTGATCGCGATCAAACCAATCACCCGGTGAAATTAACGCGCTACCATTATGGCGACTCAAGCACCTATTTCTATCCGGCAAGCACCGTGAAATTACCGGTGGCCATTTTTACCATGGAAAAAATTTGGTCGCTCTACAAAGGAGCCACTACTGAATCTTTAATTGAATTCAGTCCGGTTAAATTTTGCAATGATCATGTGTATGAAAACAATTACCATCTCTATCAACGTTTAACCGAGTCGGAAACATTGCGACAATTAGCGGACCGTTTGCATATTCCTGTTCAGTTTTTAAAAAGTGTAAATCCAGGTTTACCGGTCGACACCCTCATTGCAGCAAACTCCAGCATTCGGATTTCTGCACAGAAAAGTCCATTGAGTTTTCGCGATTTACTAAGTTCAATGCTGGTCTATAGCGATAATGAATCGTTCAATAAATTATTTGATGTAGTTGGTATTGATTACATCAATCAGCGATTGCAGGAATGTAATTTTTCTTCATCACGCATTGTGCGAAGATTAATGTATTGTCCGGATACATCGCGCTTTATTGGTCCCGATTTTCGTATTCTCACTTCCGATTCATCTTCTGTGTTGCTGAAAGAAAGAAGTCGGGGTCGCGTTATGGCGGAGAATCTGGAATTAAAAGGAACGGTGGTGGGTAAAAAACACATGGAAGGTGAAGCGGTGCTTAAGGGCGGACGTGATTTTTCAAATCATAATTTCGTATCCCTTTCCGATTTGCATGAGATGATGATTCGTTTGGTGTTTCATGATATGCTTCCTAAAAACGAACAATTCCGGATGGGGAAATTTGAACAGCGTTTTTTGTTGCGCCTATTGGGAAATCACCCGCGTGAAATCACACGCATGAGAACGAATCAATATGATTATCTCGAAGATGGCTATACCAATTTTTTATTGAATGGCGATTCTAAAGATCCGATTCCAAATCGTTACCGCATCATTAACATTGCAGGTTGGGCTAATGGATTTACTACGGATGTTGCTTATGTAATGGACATGCAATCGAATACTGAATTCTTTATTTCTGCCCGCATTTATACCAATAAGAATAAAGTAATTGGCGACGATACCTATGAATATTCCACGATTGCTCGTCCCTTTATGCAAGCATTCGGACAAAGCGTGCTCGATATCGAACGCAATCGTTCAAAAGAGTTTTTACCCAACCTGATTGTAATCGGAGGAATCTTTAAATAAGTTCCGGAATACGGATTTGCTTCAATAAGCGAATATAGCTCGGCGCAGTAGCATAACCGATGCGGGATAAAAACTGGTAGTAGTCGCCACCTTTATATTGACTGTCCTGCCATTTTTTATAGTATGCAACAGAAGCTGTCCAGTCCTCAAATTTCATGTATCCGCTTTTGGTTAAGAAACCAAAGAGATTATTGAATTTAAGTGAACAATTCCTGCAATTCAGCCATTTGGTTTCTGCAATAACTTGTTTTAACACCACTTCAGGATGTGCAATCCCCTGTTTTTTTAATTCGGAATACACATTTTGAATCGTGAGTTCCGGGATAAAACGGGCATTGTTGTTGGTATTGCTGAAAAAATAACTAACCGATACATACAACGGCAGAAACGAAAATATCGCACTCAGCAAGAGTTTAAATAATAGGTGTTTCATAGCAGTTTAACTTCTCGTATTTCGACTGCAAATTTCGGCCTTTTTCATCAACCGGGCAACACATATTGTTAACAGAGTTAATCTTTATGTCATTTTGACTTATTTTTAACATCTCAATTCCGAATGTCCTATGAATCATACGCTAAAGAAAAGCCATTCTACAGTGATAGGTGGTAAAGAAAAGGTCGATTTCGAAGAAATTAACAAAATGCATGTGCTTGCACGTATAGACACGGGTGCAAAAACATCATCGATTCACTGCGAAAAAGTATGGGTGGAACTGGAGGGTAAAAAGAAAGTTTTATGTGCGCATTTATTGCGTAAAACTTCTCAGGTTACGCGCTTTAAAAAATTTACGGTTCGTAAAGTCACCAGTTCAAATGGTATTTCGCAAACGAGGTACGTGGTTAAACTGAAAGTTAAGATTGGTACCGAAGTTTGGTTAACTGAATTTACCTTATCGAACCGCGATAAGATGTCGTACCCCGTATTGTTGGGAAGAAAGTTATTGCGCAAAGGATTTCTGGTGGATGTGAGTCGGAATTTTGTGTTGTCGGGCGAGGGTTCTCCTGCTCCAAATTAATTCTTCGTTACCTGATTTTTTTATCGTTCCTTGTTGTATCTTTAGTTCTGCCCTTAGGGCTTTTCCCCGTATTTTATTTTTGTTGACGAATGAAAATCGCGATCCTTTCCCGGAACCCGAAGCTGTATTCCACACGCCGTTTAGTGGAAGCTGCAAAACTTCGTGGTCATGATGTTGTGGTGTTAGACCATTTGAAATGTACCATGGTGAATGAGCATGGTAAACCTCGTATGTATTATAAGGGACAAGAATTATCGGGTATAGATGCAGTCATTCCCCGTATCGGATCTTCGGTTACTTTTTACGGAACAGCTGTTGTTCGTCAGTTCGAAATGATGAAGGTATTCAGCATTAATTCATCCGTATCCATTACACGCTCCAGAGATAAACTACGTTCCTTACAAATTTTTTCGCGACACGATATCGGTATTCCGAAAACAGTTTTTGCGGATCATCCGAAGGACATTGATAATTTATTAAATCTGGTTGGAGGTGCACCGGTGGTGATTAAGCTATTGGAGGGAACACAAGGAATTGGAGTTGTATTGGCTGAAACCAGAAACTCTGCGAAATCGGTCATTGAAGCGTTTTACGGATTGAATGCTTCATTCTTAATTCAGGAATTTATTCAGGAAGCAAAAGGTGCAGATTTACGTTGTTTCGTTGTAGGCGGAAGAGTAGTAGGGGCGATGCGTCGTCAAGGTTTAGAAGGTGAATTCCGCAGTAATCTTCATCGTGGAGGAAAGGCAGAAGTCATAAAAATTACCCGCGAAGAACGCAGAGCTGCATTGTTAGCCGCCAAAGCGATGGGATTAAATGTGGCAGGTGTGGATATGCTTCAATCGAAAAAGGGTCCACTCATTCTCGAAGTGAATTCCTCACCCGGATTAGAAGGTATCGAAGGCGCTACACAAGTGGATATTGCAGGACGCATCATCGAGTTCATCGAGACGCATTTTAAACGTGGTTATAAGAAGGATAAAATCCTGGGATAATTACATTCGCTCCGGAACACCAATACCCATTAATTGCAATCCCGTTTTTACCACATTGCCCGTAGCAATGGATAATGCAAGTCGCAATGTTTTTTTATCGGCATCTTCTTCTTTCAGGATGGTGAGCGACTGATAAAAATGATTATAGGTTTTTACCAATTCATACACATAGTTACCAATTAAAGCGGGACTCAATTCCTTCGCAGCATTTTTCACCACTTCCGGAAATTCGTTCAATAACAGCAATACCGATTTTTCTTCCGCTAATAAGGAACCTTCTTGTTTAACGGAAACGGTGTTGACGTCCGCCTTGCGTAAAATAGATCGGATTCTAGCGTAGGTATACTGCAAAAACGGACCGGTGTTTCCCTGGAAATCGATTGATTCAGCCGGATTAAACATCATTCGTTTTTTGGGATCAACTTTTAGAATAAAATATTTTAAAGCACCCATTCCCAGTGTATGGAATAATAAATCACGTTCTTCTTCCGGAACCTCATTTAATTTTCCGAGTTCCGTTGTTTTAGCTTTCGCTTCATCCTGCATTTCACGTGCTAAATCATCCGCATCCACCACCGTTCCTTCTCTCGATTTCATTTTTCCGGAAGGCAGATCTACCATTCCGTACGATAAATGAAATAATTCATTAGCCCATTCGTAACCTAGTTTTTTTAGAATGAGAAACAGTACTTTAAAATGATAATCCTGTTCATTTCCTACAGTATAAATCATACCGTTCATGCTAGGAAAATCCTTAAATCGTTCAATGGCTGTTCCGATATCCTGCGTGATATAAACTGAAGTTCCATCTCCCCTTAATACGAGTTTTTCATCCAGACCATCAGCGGTTAAATCGCACCATACCGAACCATCTTCTTTTTTAAAGAAAACACCTTTGGCCAATCCGTCCATCACCTGATCTTTTCCTAACAGGTAGGTGTCCGATTCATAATATAATTTGTCAAAATCAACCCCAATGGTTTTGTAGGTTTCATCAAATCCTTCATACACCCAACCATTCATTTTTTTCCAAAGCGCAATGGTATGCTCATCGCCTTTTTCCCATTGTAAAAGCATCTGTTGTGCTGCTTTCATCAATGTGGTTTTATTTTGAGCGATCTCTTTAATTTCACCTTTTACATCATCCATTTTCGATTCGAACGATGCAAGCGTTTTAACTTTTTTAATCAATTCCTTTTGCGCTGCATCCGGCTTTTCTACCGATTCAAATGCTTTGGAGAGCGATTTAAACGTGGATTTTTCTTGAGCACATTCACCGGCAATGCCTGCTATTTCTCCACCGAAAAGTTGGAAATCATCCGCATTAAATCCTGATTTTTCTTTAAGAAATGCTTCCTGAATTTGATCGAACTTATCCAGCAGTTTCTGAACGTTTTCTTTTTCGGTATCCGCAAACAAATCTAAATTCCGTTGCTCATAAATGGCGGCTAAAATTGGCTTCAATTCCTCGCGTAATGCCGAATCGAATTTTACATAATATTTACCAACGAGTTTATCTCCTTTTAATCCTGAACTCTGAGGCGTTTCTCCGTTTCCGAATTTTTCCCAGGCCAGCATCGATTTACAAATGTGAATTCCGCGGTCGTTAATCACTTGTGTTTTTATCACCTGGTGACCATTCGCTTTAAGTATTTCACTGACTGAATAACCAAGAAAATTATTTCTGAGGTGACCTAAATGCAATGGTTTATTGGTATTGGGGGAAGAATATTCTACCAGATATGTTTTTCCCGAAGCGGTTGAAGCTTTACCAAAATCAGGATTGAGGCAATCATGAATGGTACTTAACCAAACGGTATCGGACAAAGAAATATTTAAAAAGCCTTTTACAACATTGTATCCACTAACACTATTCGATTCAGCCATTAATTTTTCACCAAGCATCTTTCCGAAATCTTCCGGGCTTTGTCGCAATTGTTTTGCAAATCCGAATGTGACCAATGTAAAATCACCTTCGAATTCTTTTTTTGTTTTTTGTAATTGAACCTGTTCTGCACTTCCTAATCCGGCTTGAATTTGATTGAGCAGTTGAATGATTGTTTCACTTAATTGGATTTCAGGTTTCATTTCAGTTTTTGTCCTTTGCAATGTTTACTACCGATTTAACAATGCTGAATGCGACTTCAGCCATTTTATTGATTTTATCGTCGAGACATGGATTTACTTCCACAATTTCAAAACAATTCACCTTTGGTGAGGCAACAAATCCCGTGGCGAGTTCATGCGCTTCTTCTATGGTTAATCCTCCGGGAACCGGTGTTCCGGTACCCCTGGAAATTTCCGGATCCATGCTGTCGACATCCAGCGATACATAAATCAAATCGCAGTCCTTTAGTATATCTAGACATTCAGCGATTATTTGTTGGGTTCCTTTTTTGCGTAATTCCTCCACTTTAAAATTGCGGATGGAGTTCCTTTCCATGCTGTGATCCTCTGCAGGTTCGGTATCTCTTACACCAATAAACAACAAATCCTTAGGTTGGATTTTGGGACTAATCCCCGCCACATTCTTCAGCTTTTCCCAACCTAAGCGTGTTTCATCCTTAATGTCATTGATCTGATCTTCCAGATTATCATAAGCCAATGCGGTGGCAAGCGGCATCCCGTGCAGGTTTCCGGATGGGGTAGAATAAGGGGAATGTAAATCGGCATGGGCATCTATCCAGATTACCCCGAGACGTTTTTCCGGATAACATTTCTTAATTCCCGCAATCGTTCCACCGGCAGTAGAGTGATCTCCCGCCAGAATTAACAGGAATTTATCCTTTTCGAGCTCCGAAGAAACCACCTTCGAAACCCGCTCATACATGCGAACGAGTCCCGCAATACGCTTCCCCTTTGGGGTAGTTACAGGTGTATGCAACAAATGGTTTTCCGTTAAAACGAACTGTGGACGGTTCTTTTCAAAGAGATCGTCGCCCATATTCAGAGCCGCAACTTTAATCGCATCGGGTCCAAGACTGGCTCCCCGGGTACCTGCCCCGATCTCACTCTTAATTTCAATGATGCTTAACGTTTTCATAATAGTAATTTATTTACTTTTGCATCCCCGGTTAAATCCGAGTGACTTACTTTGTATAATTATTACCGATCTAATTGAGTTAAATCGTAAAAGATGGAAAATCAGTACCTTGACCTTATCAAACAGACTTTTGATTTCCCTACGGAAAGCTTCACTGTTAATGATAATGAGTTGTATTTCAATGAAATACCTCTCATGGATGTTGTAAAGCAGTATGGTACACCGCTTAAGATCACTTATTTGCCTAAGATCGGTGAACAGATCCAGAAGGCGAAGAAGATGTTCAACGTGGCCATGGCCAAGGTCGATTACCGGGGCAAATATACATATTGTTATTGCACTAAAAGCTCTCATTTCTCATTCGTGCTGGAAGAAGTTTTAAAGAATGATGCACATCTCGAAACCTCTTCGGCTTATGATATGTACATCGTAAAAGATCTGATAGAACGTGGTTTTATTACCAAAGACCATTTTATCATTTGCAATGGATATAAACGTGAATTATACACCGAGCAAATTGTTGAATTGGTGAATGAAGGATTTGAAAATTTAATTCCTGTTCTCGATAACAAAGAAGAATTGCTCGTTTATCAGGCGCAAATCAATAAAAAAGTGAAAATCGGAATCCGGATCGCCTCTGAAGAAGAGCCTACGTTCGATTTTTATACATCGCGCTTGGGTATTCGTTATATCGATATCATCGATTTTTATAATAACCAGATTAAAAAACATCCGAATCTGGAATTAAAAATGCTGCACTTCTTTATTAATACGGGAATTAAGGACAATATCTATTATTGGTCGGAACTTGCAAAGTGCCTGAATGTGTATTATCGCCTCAAGCAGATTTGTCCAACCCTCGATACCCTTAACATTGGTGGAGGACTTCCCATCCGTAATTCCCTCGGGTTTGAGTACGATTATGAATACATGATCGAACAAATCGTGCAGCAGATTAAAAAGTTTTGCACACAAAAGGGGGTTCCCGAACCTAATATTTTTACCGAATTCGGTTCATACACCGTTGGTGAAAGCGGAGCCAATATCTATTCGGTAATGAGCCAAAAACAACAAAACGACCGCGAGGTTTGGTATATGGTGGATAATTCCTTTATCACCACCCTTCCGGATACCTGGGGAATCAATCAACGCTTTATCTTGTTGGCTATCAATAACTGGGATCAGGAATATGTTAGGGTAAACCTTGGCGGACTCTCCTGCGACAGTCAGGACTATTACAACTCGGAAGCGCATGATAATCAGGTGTTTTTGCCGCGTTTGGACAAAGATGAACCTTTATATATCGGTTTCTTTCACACCGGTGCATATCAGGAATCATTGAGTGGATATGGAGGTATCAAACACTGTCTGATTCCCTCGCCGAAGCACGTTTTAATTGACCGCGACGAGAATGGTGAAATCACCACCAAACTCTTTGCAAAAGAGCAAAGTGCTAAATCGATGTTGAAAATCCTCGGTTACTAAGTCCCCGGGACTATTGTTTGTCTGAAATTCTGATATATTTGTTGCCTGAAAATTGGCATTGATGGATTTCTCCAGAAATAATTTCGTATTCAGGCTTATTGCCTATTTGGGTGTAGTATCTATACTTAGTTGTTGCGGTAATTCGAAAGTTAACGAAGGAACGATTGAGTTTGAAGTTACCTACCCTTACTTCAATAAAACAGGATTTTTAAGCGCGATGTTACCCGATAAAGCGACAATGCGTTTTAAGGGGAACAAATACAAAATGGAAGTAAAAAAGGGAAAAGCTTTTTCTTCTGCATTTTTGGTGGACTGCGATTCCAAAACACTTACTACTCTTTTTCAGCTTGGTCAGCGCAGAAAATATTCGGTAATGGACCAATCGGCCGTAAACAAACGTCTCGAGGAAAAATTTGCTAAACCAATGTATATGCACACTAGTGAAGGCGATTCCATCGTTGGATTTTTGTGCAGAAAAAGTGTGGCCATTTTCGAAGAGATGGGTCAACCCGAAGCAACACTGATGTACACCGAACAAATTGGAATTAAAGATCCGAACTGGTGTTTGCCTTACAATGAAATTACCGGCGTATTGTTGGTGTATGAGGTAGAGCAATACGGAATTCGTATGCGCTTTACGGCAAAGAAATTTGATCCGGCTCCTGTAGAAGATAAAATGTTAGAGATTCCGTCTAACTACAAGCAGGTTCCCGTGAATGATCTTGAACGTGAAATTGAAGAGATGTTTTCTACTATCGTAGATTAATCGATAAAATAAGTCCACATGAAATTAGTACGCATTGCCTTTGCGGTCACCCTGGTGACATTTTTCGCATTTGTACCCGGTAAGGAAAAGAAGAAGAGCGCTCCTTTTCAAGGTAAAATTACCTATTCCATGACCTACGAAGATCTTCCGCCGGAACTGGAACAGTATTCTTCCATGCTTCCGAAGGAAATGACGATGTATTTAAAAGATGATCATAGTCGAATTGAACAGAACAGCGCAATGGGAACAACCATTACCTTGTTCGATAAGAAGAAACAGGAGATGTATATTCTGCTCGATATGATGGGTAGCAAGGTGGCGTATAAGGGTGGTCCCGACGATATGAAAGACACTTCCGCAAATGCAAAACCGGAGGTTAAATTGCTGGAGGAGACCAAGGATATTGCCGGTAAAAAATGCAATAAAGCAGAAATAACTTATCCGGGTAAAGATCCACAAGTGGTTTGGTATACCAAAGATCTTCCATCCGGACTGAATAAAAATTTCGATTATCTCGAAGGTTTTCCAATGGAATACCATATTGAACGTGGCGGAATGGTGATTCAGTTGACCGTTACCTCGGTAAAAGAAGAAAAAGTTTCTTCCGAATATTTCAAGGTTCCTGCCGGTTATGAAGTGAAGCCCATCAGTGAAATGAATGCGCTTGGAGGAGGTAAATAATTCCCTCTGCATCTCGATTAACATCGTACTGTTCAATAATGCCTTTATTTCTCTTCTGTGCAAGGGGTAGATAGTCCTACCTTGTATCGAGGATTATTGCATAATGGCCAAACAGAATAAATTCATACAACAACCTGCAGATGCTCCTGCTGATCAGCCGAAACCGGAGAAAAAAAACCGTAAGGAAAAAGAGAAAAAGGAGAATAAAAAAGAGGAATCGATTCCGCGCAAAAGTTTATCGGAGCGTTTTACCTTTTTGCAGGATGAACGCTTTAAGAAAATCGTTGGTGGATTATTGTTGTTGTTCTCCTTGTATTCACTCATTGCATTTACGTCTTATGTCCTCACTTGGAAAGCCGATCAGGATAAAGTGGATGGTGTAAACTGGTTTAATTTTATTTTTCGTTCCAATGAAATTCAGGTAGAGAACTGGTTGGGTAAGCTGGGTGCTTTAATTTCTCATTTGTTTATTCACCGCTGGTTTGGTATTGCATCTTTTATTTTTATTCTGAACTTTTTTGTTTTCGGATTTAAAGCTATTACCGATATCACACTTCTTCCCATTAAAAAAATGCTGAAGTTGTCGGTATTGGGATTGTTATTGATTTCTGCAACACTTGGATTTTTATTGCACAGTGGTGACTGGATTTTTCTGGGAGGAGCTTTCGGTTATCATCTCAATGAATGGATGATTGGCAGTTTAGGAAAAATCGGAACTTTATTACTCTTAGGCTTTTCATATTTTATTGTACTGGTGGTTTATTTTAATCCGGTTTTTGCATTCCGTAAAAAATCGGGAGATGAACTGGAGGAGGAACCACCATTGGATGAATCGGGAAAAATAAATGTTTACAATCCGATTCGTGAAGAGGAAATCATTGCCGAAGAAAAAAGTGAAAGCATCGATTTACTGGAAAAGGAAACTGAGATTCCTGTTTCGATGGTAGATGAAGTTTTAATTGAAGAAGTTGAAACCGAAAAACAAATTCTGGAGCAGGAAAGGGAAGATGTTCAGGATGAAGAATTATCGATAGAAATCGCTGAAGAGATAAGAACATCACCGAATGGTGAAGAAGATTTTCTGATTGAAATTCCGGATGCCGGTGAAGGAGAGTTGGGCGAGGATGAAGTGGAAAAACGATTGATGGAATTTGGAGAATATGATCCTACGCTGGAATTATCTTCCTATAAACTTCCGGGACTTGATTTAATGGAAAGTTACGGTGGTGGTGGAATTACCATTAACAAGGAAGAGCTGGAAGAAAATAAAAACAGAATTCTCGATACCCTGAAAAATTACAACATCGAGATTGCAAAAATTAAAGCAACGGTTGGTCCTACCGTTACCCTCTACGAAATCATTCCTGCACCCGGTGTGCGTATTTCAAAAATCAAAAACCTGGAAGATGATATCGCCCTGAGTTTATCGGCATTGGGTATTCGTATTATCGCTCCGATTCCGGGTAAGGGAACCATTGGTATTGAAGTCCCCAACTCCAAAGCAGAAGTTGTTTCGATGCGCAGTGTGGTAGCTTCCGAAAAATTCCAGAATTCCGATATGGAATTACCGGTTGTTTTGGGAAAAACCATATCGAACGAAACCTTTGTTACCGACCTCACCAAAATGCCGCACTTGTTAATGGCGGGTGCTACGGGACAAGGAAAATCGGTTGGACTCAACGCCATTCTCGTTTCTATTCTCTATAAGAAACATCCTTCGCAAGTTAAGTTTGTATTGGTGGATCCTAAAAAAGTAGAGCTGACACTTTATAATAAAATTGAACGTCATTTTCTAGCCAAGCTTCCTGATTCTGATGATGCCATTATTACGGAAAATAAAAAAGTGGTACATACGGTGAATTCATTGTGTATAGAAATGGATGCACGTTATGAATTACTGAAAGATGCCGGTGTAAGAAACATTAAAGAATACAACGCGAAATTTATTCAGCGCAGGCTAAATCCGGAGCATGGTCACAAATTCCTTCCCTACATTGTATTGGTGGTGGATGAGTTTGCGGATTTAATCATGACCGCCGGTAAAGAAATTGAAACGCCCATTGCCCGTTTAGCACAGTTAGCACGTGCCATTGGTATTCACTTAATCGTAGCCACGCAGCGTCCTTCCGTTAACATCATTACCGGAACCATCAAAGCCAATTTCCCTGCCCGAATAGCATTCCGTGTCACCTCTAAAATCGATTCCAGAACCATTCTCGATGCCGGAGGTGCAGAGCAATTGATTGGACGCGGTGATATGTTATTCAGCACCGGAAATGATTTAATCCGCATTCAATGTGGATTTGTAGATACACCGGAGGTTGAAAAAATATGTGAATACATCGGCGGACAACGCGCTTATCCGAGTGCTTTTATTTTACCTGAATATGTCGATGAAAATTCGGATGAACTGGGCGGTGTGGATGCCGACGGTGACCGCGATGATTTGTTTGATGATGCAGCACGGATTGTAGTGAGCACCCAACAAGGTTCCGCTTCGTTGTTGCAACGCAAAATGAAACTCGGTTATAATCGCGCCGGACGAATTATCGACCAGTTAGAAGCCGCCGGAATCATTGGTCCCTTCAAAGGATCCAAAGCCCGGGAGGTGATCATTAAGGACATGCAGGTTTTGGAACAGTTTTTGAATGGCTTAAAGAACAAAGATTAACAACATGAAAACAAGTATTATTGCCGCAGCTCTTTTATTAATTGGTTTTCAATCCTTTGCTCAGGATAAAGACCCTAAAGCCAAGGCAGAACTGGATGAAGTGAGCAAAAAAGTGAAAGGCTATACTTCCTTTAGTGTGGAGTTTAGTTCGAACTTAAAAACCAAGGACGGAGGCAGTGAAAATCAAAGTGGTAAGGCTACCATTAAAGGAAATAAATACATCATTGAAACCGGAGAGCAAAAAATTATCAGCGACGGGAAAACGGTATGGACCATCCTGGTGAAGGAAAAAGAAGTGTATGAAAATCCTGCCGAAGATGATGATGATGAGTTGATGAATCCCACCAAAATGTTCAGCATTTGGGAAAAGGATTTTAAATACAAATGGGTGAAAGAAGAAACGGTAAATGGTGCTACACTGGTAGAAATCCATTTATTTCCGGTATCTCCTGCCAAGAGTAAATTTCACACTGTGATTATTAAAATTAATAAAGCCACCCACGATGTAAACTCTGTAACCGTAAAAGGAAAAGAAGGCGATGTACTCACCTATAAATTGGTGAAACTTACACCGAATGTAAATGTGAACGATGCCGATTTTAAATTCGACAAAGCTAAATATCCGGGTTATACTGTGATTAAATAAAAGTTTCTACTTAAAATGCAGAGGGCGTCGTTATTGATGCCCTCTTTTTTTTCTCCTATTTTTGAAGCATGAACAATGTAGAATTGGATCGTAAATACATCTGGCATCCTTTTACCCAGATGAAAATTCAAGCTGAAATTCTCCCTGTAAAACGCGCCGCCGGATCGCGCATTTATCTGGAGGATGGAAGTGAATTGCTCGATTGCATTTCCTCCTGGTGGGTAAATGTTCATGGTCACGCCCACCCACATATTGCGGCACGTATTGGTCGACAAGCCGCGGAATTGGAGCATGTTATTTTTGCAGGATTCACGCATGCCCCAGCTACTGAATTGGCATCGCGACTAGTGCCTCAATTACCGGGAGCGATGGCCAAAATCTTTTTTTCCGATAATGGTTCTACCTCTGTAGAAGTGGCATTAAAAATGGCGGTTCAGTTTTTTTCGAATCATGGAAAAAAGAAAACCCGGATTCTCGCTTTCGAAAACGCCTATCATGGCGATACCTTTGGAGCGATGTCGGTAGGAGGAAGATCCACCTTTAACACGCCGTTTGAGGACATGTTTTTTGAGGTCGATTTTTTGCCGCTTCCTCAGGTGGGAGATGACACCGCATTGCAACGACTCGAAAATTATTTAGAGCAGCACGAATACGCTGCTTTTATATACGAACCATTGGTGCAGGGAAGTGCAGGAATGGTGATTTACGATGCTGCGGGATTAAATGAAATTTTAGCGCGTTGTCGGGAAAAAAATATATTGCTGATTGCAGATGAAGTGTTTACCGGATTTGGAAGGACAGGCACCTTGTTCGCCTCGCAACAACTCGCGGTAAAACCGGATATGATGTGTATTTCGAAAGGGTTGACCGGTGGATTTTTACCTATGGGAATTACGGCTTGCACGCAACAGATTTTTGATGCATTTTATTCCGACGATAAAATGAAGGCCCTGTATCATGGTCATTCCTACACCGCCAATCCCATTGCCTGCGCAGCGGCTTGTGCATCGTTGGATTTATTTGAAGATCCTTCCTGTTTTAAAAACATACAACGAATAGCAACAGCACATCAGCAATTCGCTCTTCAGATAACCGGTAAAGTGGCTGTACGATCAGTTAAAGTTTGCGGAACGATTTTGTCGATTGAATTGGAAACCGGCGATCAAAGCGGATATTTTCATTCACTGCGCGATAAAATCTACTATTACTTCATAAAAAAGGGCCTCCTGATGAGGCCCCTTGGGAATGTGATTTATGTATTGCCGCCTTATTGTTTTTCGGATGAAGAACTAAAAACGGTGTATACTGCCATTGATGAATTAGTGAATCAACCGTTGATTAATTTGTTGTAAAGCGCAACATAATCTTCGTTTTCCTTAATCGGATCACCGGCATCATCTTTTGTTTTTGAATAATACTGATAGCCCAGATTGATGGTGTTTTTTGCACCTGCAACATCTTTGGTTTTAACCTGATAGTTGGCATATGCCATCAGCGCATAACGCATGAAATTCTGATCGCATTCGGCCATGTCGTTGAAATTCGCAATTTTCTTTACGAAATCAATTCCCATCTGTGCATTTTTAACGGCTTCCGTTTTGTTTTTCATTTCGAATTCGCAGATCGATTTCATTAACCAGGCACCTGGATTTTGATCGTCGAACTGAACCACCTTCTTAATAATACCCAGCGCTTTTTTATAATCGTTTTGCTCGTAGTAGTTTTCAATTTGCTCGAAATAAGTGGTTTTCATTTCAGCAAAAAACTGGTCGGCATCCGCTTTATAGGTTCCGTTGCGGTCTTTCTTTTTGTATTTCACCGCATAACTCAATGCATCGCTTTCTGCTTTCTTAAATTCTTCTTTCGATTTCAATTTTTCATCCAGCGAAATACGGTACAGGGCCTTCGCCAGGTACAGGTAAGGAAGCGGATCGTTCTTGGTTTTGTCCTTTTCGGTATACTTCACAGCTTTTTCTGCCAGGCGATCGTATTTCTGATCCACCCACAACAAAGCCAGATCCTGGTATTCCTGCGCTTTTAAATAGGTTGCCCCGGTGTACAGGAACAAAGCGAGGAGAATCGTCAGTCTTTTCATGTCTCTCTGTTTATTAAGGTTTGATTGATGCTATACAAATATAATGCCTGAGATTGAAATCCAGAAGCCCGGAAGGAAGGAATATTCATAACAGACTGTTAATCTCGTGAAAAAATAAACCGAAATAGGTATTTTTGGACCATGAGCGACGTAAAAAACATCTCCGAACGAATCAGTTATAAAAAACACCCCGATTTCATCACCCTGGTGATATCGCCACGACTGGAGGAAAAAAAGCAGTTACTGCTCAGCTTCTGGTTTTTTGCGTGGACCTTTTGCGGACTCGTTTTCATCTCGCAATTATTCTTTGCCAAAACCCAGGAATTTATCATTTCACTCATCGTGATGATTTCTTTTTGGGCCTATTATGAATACCGCATCGGATATGTATGGATGTGGCGGAGAAAAGGAGTTGAACTAATTAAGCTCGAAGATGGAAAAATGACCTATAAACGATCGCTGCGCAGCATGGGGAAAGCGTATGATTTTTATGTTGACAATATCCGCAATTTCGGATTGGTGGAAATTAAACCGACCAGTTTCGGTGCCGTAATGTCCAATTCGTTTTGGGTAATCGGCGGCGAGCGATTGCGATTCGAATATCAGAATAAGGAAGTAAAAATAGGTATACAACTCAGCGATGAAGAAGCGGATAAATTGCGACGATTTCTCAATGATCTTTTTATCGATGAATTAAAAAAATTAAAAGAGCAGGGCAGACCCCTTGCTTCAGTTTAATTCTTTTTCCATGAGGTAATGCTGAATGGAATCCCACAATAAAAATGTTTTTTCTACTATGCGGTAATTGCATTTTTCATAAAAGGGAACAGCATAATCGCGCGCTTGCAAAATCATTTTTTTTCTACCCTGTGCAGCAGCTGTTTTTTCAGCCTCCTCCAGCAATTTTCTTCCAACACCTTTTTCTCTTGCTAAAGCAGAAACACCCATAAAGCGTACCTGAGCGATCGATTCGTCGTTGAATTGGAGTCGGCAAACACCCAAAGGTATTTCACCTTCCAGAGCCATGAAGTGAATGGAACTATCCTCCATATTGTCTTTTTCCGTTCCGCGGACTTGTCCCCATGGTTCACGCAGCGTTTTCCAGCGCAAATCGTAATACTGCTCCATTTCGTGCACGGTAGAAGGTTGAATAATGCGAATCATAAAACGCGTTTTGGATCGAAGGCCAGCGAACTCACACGGCAAGTTTCTACGCCATCGATAGTTTCACGAAGCAATAAAGATTGAGCGGCAGATTGAGCAAAAACTTCATCGATGCTATTCACAGCACCGGCAGGAATTTGTTGTTCGATGAACCATTTCATAAGATCACTGCGGTGATATTGAAAAAATAAGGGAGATAAATCGGAATACAAACGCTTGCGGTTTTCTACGCGGGCCGTATTGCTTTTGTACATTTTCTTCATGGCGATGGACGGATCGCCCAATACATCGCAGAGTTTTTTAAACTGTGCATCACTGCCAATGGCCAGCACAATGAATTTTTTATCGGCCGTAATAAAGGTTTCTCCATAAGGCGCAATGTTCGGATGCAAAGAACCCTGACGTTGCGGAATATGATTCCCCATCAGATAATTGGTGGCCTGATTAATCAGTGAACTCACAGCGGCCGCGTACAATGAAACCGACACCGAACTTCCTTCGCCCGATTTTTCACGCTTAAGTAAGGCCAGTAATAACGCTTCTTTTAACTGATGGGCTGCGAGGACATCAATTAAAGCAACCGGCATTTTTAGCGGACCACTATCCGGTGTTCCGTTCATCGACATAAATCCGCTCTCGGCTTGCAGTACTACATCGAAGGCAGGACGAGCATCGTTTTCACCGAATCCGGTGATGGATCCGTAAATGAGTGCAGGATTTATTTTTTTTAAGGATTCGTAATCGAGTTGGTATTTTTCGGCATCGCCCGCTTTAAAATTGGCAATGACCATATCTGAACCTGCAATTAATTCATGAATGCGTTTAAGATCATGTTCATTCTGTAAATCTACCTGCATATATTCCTTGCCATAATTCACCGAAGAAAAATAGGCGGAAACAGTTTTATCGCTTTCTTCATGGGGTAATTTCCAGGAACGAGTTACATCTCCACCGGTTTTTTTGTTTTCAATCTTGATCACTTTTGCTCCCAGTTCGGCAAAAAACATACCTACGGATGGTCCGGCCAATACAGAAGCGAGTTCAACAATTTTGAGGTGAGAGAGCATGTTTTTTTTGCTAAAATAGGCTAAAATTGATTGAGAAAGAGTGGTTAAAAACAATGAAAATATATTATTTGCTTTTTAAGCGTTTTGTAATCACATTTCGGAATCAGAAAAATTGATTATTTTGCTTATCCAATTAACTTCTATGAGAATAGAAAATCAATCCAATTTGGTTCTGAACTTACAAATTGCTTAGAATCGTTTACCTGAAGAAGTCCACAAACAGTATTTTCCCTGTAAAATTGAAATTTTTTAATCTACAGTATTAGGATATGCTTCCTGACAAAAATTCTCAAGCGCTGAATAATAATAGGTTTATTTATTTTAAAATTATTTTTTTTGTAAAAACTATACCATTCTGATCCGTAATTCTTAATAGGTAAATGCCCGGATTTAAACCGGATAATTCCAGATGAATTGTTTTGGAAGTTAAGAATTGCTTTGTTAAGCAATTTCTTCCCGTTACATCAAAAAGCTCAAGATTTACTTCATTGAGTAATTCATTGAATTGAATGCTTACCTCATTGTCGGTTGGATTGGGCCAGATTTTAATTTTTAACTTATCATTTTCATCCAATCCGAGCGTGCTTGCTACTACACTCATCGAGGTAGTGTCCGAATCACCACATGCTTTGGCAATCATGGTAACTGTGTAGGTTCCCTGTGTTTGGTAATAATGTGAAATTAACGTATCAGAGTGAATTCCAAAATATTCAACATCACCATCGCCCCAATTAATCTGCATACTGGTATAATACATCGTGTTGTTATCTAACACTACTTCAAATCCGGGAAAACTAAATGGAATAAAGTCGGCTAATGGCGGATCCGCAAAACCTTCGCAATTGGTTTTAATTACAAAGATGTCCTGGCTACCTGTGTCGGGTGGACAAAGTCCTCCGCCATACAATTGATAAAAACCTGTAATAATAAAACCGCTATCATCAGGAACATAATTTAAAGAACCTCCGATATGAGCTCCGCAACCTACACGACTTTCGCGTGACCAGAGAAGATTGCCACTATTGCCATCGTATTTTGATAAAACCACTTTAGGATTATTAGAAAACTGCCTACACACGTAGAAAGTGCTATCATCAACTTCTACAAGGTTTCGTGGCCATGCTATATCTTCAGCCGGCCCATGCTGATTTTCCCATATTAATTGATTTGTATAAGTAACTTTTCTAAAATACCACTCTCGCATAGGGTTCACGCCCGCCTGAATGGGTATGGGAGTATAGATCATTATTGTAGAGTCGCTCATAGCCTTTGCGACACAGCTACCATTATCAGCATCATTTCTTCCAAAAGGATATATCCATTGCTGGTTGAATAAACTATCTGTTTTAATCACAATATCTTTATAATATCCGGGACCTAACGGATGATAGTAAGATGAACTCCCTGCAATAACAAATCCACCATCATAAGTTTGATCGACACTGGCGCATCCTTGGTATTCATTGGGGAAAACGAAAGACTTAAAATTCAAGAGGTTTCCCAGTGTGTCAATTTTGAGTATCATTATCCCTCCGCTTGTTGGAACACTGTCAAGAACAAGGCCAAATATGACAAGGTTACTATCTCTACACATTATCGCTCCCGAAACAAACGGTAATGTATCACTTCCAAATACGATGGTCTTTGTCCATAAGGTATCAAGATTTGCATTTAATCGAATGATATAAGGATCGTATCGGTTGCCACCACCGTTGGATCCTTTATGACAAACTGCAATAAATCCATTCTGTAAGGCAAACACTGATTTACATTCAATTAATTTATTAGGTTCATTAATAATCAAAGAATCGATTTTATTACCAAACGGATCAATCTTCAAAAATGCAGCGCTATATTCATTGATCATGGGTGTTTTTATTGAGCCGTACAATAAATAACCATCCGGCAACAATAAATTGCCATAATTAAGTGCAAGATCATTGTGCTGGTATTCATACCTTCCTTTAAAATAAATGTGTTGTGCTACCACTTGAGCAGCACAACACATCAATGATATGAAAACGATTAATTTTCGCATTAGTTTTTAATCAGCTTATTGAAATATTGTTTACCGTTACGTGTTGAAATAATCAAAAGGTAGACTCCACTTGGTAATTCATTTATGTTAAGCTTTGCGTAATCTGCGTTACTATTGGATGTACTAAGAATAATTCTACCTGTAGCATCATACACTCTGATATCAAATTGAGCTTCAACAACAGGTAATTGAATATTAAGAATATCATCAGCAGGATTGGGCCAGATTTTAATTTTTAACTTATCATTTTCATCCAATCCGAGCGTGCTTGCTACTACACTCATCGAGGTAGTGTCCGAATCACCACATGCATTGGCAATCAAAGTAACTGTGTAGGTTCCCTGTGTTTGGTAATAATGTGAAATTAACGTATCAGAGTGAATTCCAAAATATTCAACTTCACCATCGCCCCAATTAATTTGCATACTGGTATAATACATCGTGTTGTTGTCTAACACTACTTCAAATCCGGGAAAACTAAATGGAATAAAGTCGGCTAATGGCGGATCTGCAAAACCTTCGCAATTGGTTTTAATTACAAAAATGTCCTGCGAACCGGTATCAGCAGGATAAATACCTCCCATATACAATTGATAAAACCCGGAAATAATAAATCCGCTATCCGCAGGAACAAAATTTAAGCTCGCGCCAATATGCGCCCCCCAACCTACACGACTTTCGCGCGACCAAAGCAGATTACCATTGGAAGCATCGTATCGGGAGATAATGGGTTTTGGATTATTGGTTGTTTGCCTGAATAAGTAAAATGTTGAATCACCAACTTCGGTTAAACCAAATCCCCAAGCATCTGTATCTGCTGGGCCATGTTGATTCTGCCAGATTAATTGATTGCTATATGTAACCTTTCTGAAATACCAATCTTTTGGAGGAGAAACCCCAGCCTGTGTTGGAGTGGTCGAATAAATAATTATTGTGGAATCTTTCATTGCCTTAACAAGAAATCCACCATCATTTGCATCATTCCTTCCAAAAATGTAATTCCATTGTTCATTAAACAAACTATCAGTTTTTATGGCAAGTTGTTTATAATATCCAAGGCCAAGTGGATGATAATATGTTGATCCTGCTCCAATAATAAATCCTCCATCTAATGTTTGATCGACACTTGAACAACCTTGATACTCATTTTGAAAAATAAAGGATTTAAATTTCATCAGATTTCCAAGGGTATCAATTTTCAATATCATTATTCCCCCACTTGTGGGGATACTATCAAGCACATCCCCATACACAACTATATTACTATCACGTGTCATCATTGCCCCCGAGACAAATGGCAATGTATCACTTCCAAATACGATGGTCTTTGTCCATAAGGTATCAAGATTTGCATTTAATCGAATGATGTATGGATCGTATCGGTTGCCACCACCGTTGGTTCCTTTATGACAAACTGCAATAAATCCATTCTGTAAGGCAAACACTGATTTACATTCAATTAATTTATTAGGTTCATTAATAATCAAAGAATCGATTTTATTACCAAACGGATCAATCTTCAAAAATGCAGCGCTATATTCATTGATCATGGGTGTTTTTATTGAGCCGTACAATAAATAACCATCCGGCAACAATAAATTGCCATAATTAAGTGCAAGATCATTGTGCTGGTATTCATACCTTCCTTTAAAATAAATGTGTTGTGCTACCACTTGAGCAGCACAACACATCAATGATATGAACACGATTAATTTTCGCATTAGTTTTTAATCAGCTTATTGAAATATTGTTTACCGTTACGTGTTGAAATAATCAAAAGGTAGACTCCACTTGGTAATTCATTCATGTTAAGCTTTGCATAATCTGCGTTACTATTGGATGTACTAAGAATAATTCTACCTGTAGCATCATATACTCTGATATCAAATTGAGCTTCAACAACAGGTAATTGAATATTAAGAATATCATCAGCAGGATTGGGCCAGATGGTAAGCGATTTTTCCTGTTCTGTATCGGGAGACAAAAACACCATTGAACGGGCATTAGATGGGTTTACATATTCAAACAATTCTGGTTGACTAAATATTTTTAATAATTCAAGAATAGAACCGGCGTTCTTACACTCAACTTTGTTATCATCAGCGGTGGCAATATCAATCATTTGTTGTTTCAAAGTAAGATCCCAATTAAGACGAAATGCTTTGTCCTGACATTGATAAATAGTCATAAGAGATTCTAATAACTTCAGGTAATTCTCATAATCAGTAGTGATCGAACGAATGTTCGTAATAAGTGCAGTTGCACCGGAGAAATCACCCTTCATTATTTTAACACTTACACGTGTCAATTCATGTTCTATTGTAGGATCTGTCAATAGCAAAGTTTCAAGACTGTCTAGTGGATTTGAATAAATTGTATCGTTTTGATAACGGCGGAACAACTCATCAAAATCCATGTCCTTTTCAAACATACGCGATGAAATATCTGCAAATAATTCATCTCTTGCAGACGTACCTTTTTGCGCAGCTGTAATTTGACTACGAATACCTTTTGGGAGTGTTAACGTTTGAATCGCATCAAATACTTCAGGACTAAACGGAGCATTCGCCAATAATATGTCTTTTAAAATACCAGGAGGAAGGGATGGCGTTTTTTGAATTAAAGCCAATAAAACTTCATCGCTCAGATACGGTGAAGCGCCCATCAACAAATTTTTCAATTGTCCGGGTGCCATATTACTATTAATTGCAGCTAATAATCCCTGTGTATTTCCCGCATCAATAAGTTGAAGTAAAGCATCTATTTCCCCTTTAAGTGTGGACATACGCGTTATCAAAACTCCATTTGGGGTAGTTGTCGCATACAGGTCCGGACATACCGATTGTTTATCTGTATAGTTTGCAGTTCCACAAGGCGATTCAAAATATGGAAAGATAGACACATTCGCAGGTTCAATAATGCCAGGCGTACTATTTGTGGCCGGAAATACATAGGTTGTTTGGTGAAACACATGTGTTGCATCGAGAGTAAAATGCAACAAAGGTGGAACCACCGGAGAAAAGGTATTGTTGGCGGGAGCCATATTCCTCAGGTTTTGAGGTGCAGAAGGGGCCAAACAACTTCCTTGCCCTGTGTGAATTCCCCCGCTGGTCACCTGTACATCTACTTGGTGTGAGTTATTAAAATCATTACATAGATATTGAACACCAACATAAGTGCCATTGATATTATCTCCCCAATTTATCCTTGAAGCTGATGCAGAGTAATCCAGATTATTAAACGTATTATTACGAATTTGATTATTGTTTTGACCTGAATTAACAGTAACTATTCCCAGCTTCCCGTTATTATGCGTTGTGAGATAATTGTCCTCGATAAAATAACCCGTACAGTTTGTTGTATGAATACCATAGGTCGTAAACATTCCTGAAGGATCGGGCACATCCGTCCCAATTTCAAAATTATTTTTCGCAATTGAGCCTCCTACTATACCTACCATACGGATTCCTCTTGCATTATCTATAAAATCATTATACTCTATCACAGGATTCATTAGCGGCATTGCAGAACTTGCATCAATACCATAAGCCAGATTTTCGAACAAATTTCCCTGACGATCTGATTCCGGGCAAGGTACGCCAATTGGAGGATTGGAATTACATTTCCAGGTTGCGTAAAATTTACTATCAACACTATAAATTCCCGTACCGCGATCGGTTTGGTTAGCTTGTTGATTTACCTGATTGATAAACGTATTCCGATAAAATCTAACACCAGCAACTTGTACCATTCCAATATGGTAAAGCGGATATGGTTTTAAATTATCTTTCAATTCGGCAAACGTTGTTTCAAACAAACAGTCAGTAAAAACAGATTTATTACTTTGAAGGCTAATGGTAAATGGAAATATACCGGAAAATGCAATTAATGGAGCAAAATCGACATCAATATAGTTATTTAAAAAATGTGAATTCGTTGCAACAACCATACCCCCACTATGGGGAACAATAAAGTTATTATTTATGTCGCGAAGAGTGGTCGATATTCCATAATGTGCATTACTGATTTCTGAATTATTCAAAACTACCACACCGTAATTTGAATTAACAGCAGCTGTGGAGTGAGCAATACCTGGAGTCCCCTGGATTTCTATACCATTCCACATAACTCCATGACAACCCACACTTGTTAAGGTGCTATTGTTGATAGTAAGTTTAGCGCCTTTCTCAATGATAATTTTGCCATTTATTCCAAAATGAAAATTCATTCCGGAAATAATTATGCTTTTTCCTGTGGGAATTCTTAATTCGTCGCGAATAAAAATAATGCCGTTTTTATTTGAAAAAGGGTTGTTTCCATTAGTCCATGTTGCCGAAACAGATGCGGAATAAGAGAATTTATCATAAGAAATATTTTCACTGCAACATGATGGTGGTGACTCAATATCTGTAAAATAATATCCTCCGTCAACCTGATCATTCATTAAATAAATCCCATAATTTATGGTCGAATTGAGAGGTGCGCCACCCTGCGCTAAATTTAATGAGTTGATTGGAATGTTTAGATCAGGCTCGATAAATCCACTATAGGGGTCGTTAGCATCGCTTAAGTATCCAAAACGGTTATTAGCTGCTAAATACATTTTTTTTCCAGGATAAAATAGTTCTATTTGAGAATGGGAAAAATCCTGAGCTTGAATTGCACCTGGCAGCGCATTAAGTACACCTGTGGTAAGATCAAAATAATTAATTCCACCTGCACCTGTATTTAAATTTTCAAATGTATAATAAAGATATTTTCCATTTGGCGACAATTCAATTCCATATGGTATTACCTGTCCTAAACTATAAGTTGCATTTGAGCCAGGAATTAAATCTCCATTGGCATCTAAATCAGCAACAATTAGTGAACCAGTGGTTCCAAGGGTATTATCTGGAGATAATTTTGATATGGCTAAACGGTAACCACCCCCTAAAAGTGAAATGATTTCCATTTCTGAACGATGATAGTTATTGTCTACACTTAAAGGGATGTTTGGAATTTGAAATGGAACTTCAGTTAAATTAACACCTTGGAGTACTAGTTTATGAATATCATCGCCTGCCATGATATAGATATATCTATCTAAATTTGGAAGTGGTTTTGAAACCGCTACATGCATCGATTTACATTTATTAGCAATTGGAATGTTAATAGACCCTAAGGACGTATAAGTCATTGCAGTTGTAGAACCGCCCAATGGTTCAATTAAGCTAAATCAGTTCTCAAGGTTATACCATTATCAGGTACCTCACTGGAAATAACATAATAACTATTACAATCAAATGATTCTGATCTTGGAATAATCACGGTTTCAGAGTGACCTCTTAAGCACGAGCCTATTGAGTTCCCCTCACGATCGAAAATTTCACCATCAACAATAAAGAATTTTATGTTCCCCTCGTAATCCAGCACCATATTGCTTGAATAGTTAGCCTGCGCTCCCTGATAGCAACTAATACAGTTATTTTGCGGGAGAGTCCTTAAGTTACCTGTTTGTCCTAGCGGGCTTATTAAATCCACATAGTAGGGCGGAATACAAATTGCAGGGGACTGTTGTTGAGCACCAACTAAAATTGTGCTAAAACAAAGAAAAATCGTAAAGGAAAGTCTTTTCATAATTTTCTGATTTTTTTCAAATTACTAAAATGATGGTTTCGAGACAAGAATTTTAATGTAAAATTTAGCAATTCGATACATGTCTATTTTCTATAGTTAAATAGCACGAACTTTTAAATTCTGAAGCATTTGATAATAAAAACAGATTATAATTAATAAGAGTTATTAAAGCTCATCGGTTTTAATCCCGGACTTCCCGAAATCCGCTTTGCTCCTTCGGGATAAACTTCTCGCCCGGTCTTGGACAAAAAAAAAGTGGCAAAAAGCCACTTTTTTGTGCCCAAGACTGGACTCGAACCAGCATGCACGTAGTGCACCACCCCCTCAAGATGGCGTGTCTACCAATTTCACCACTTGGGCATCAGGGACTTATTCGAAAGATGTGCCGAATAAGAGGCTGCAAAAATACATAAAATCCCGAAATCCGTTAAAAAACAAGAGGAAAATATTAGAGTGGAGATAAAAATGAAAAATGAAGCCATTTTTCGTTAATTTAAGCCATTAACTTATTGCTATGATGAAAAGACTACTCTTGCCACTTTTGATGCTTCTTTTCGGCTCAAAAGGATTTTCTCAGGTGTTTTATCAGGAAGAATTTGACGGGACTGTTTGTGCTGCGGGTTCGGGATGTGATCCTTCGCTGGTGGGATGGACGGTGACGAATGTGGGCGCGAATGGAACGGATGCCAACAAATTTTTTATCAGCTGCCAGGAAAACGGAAATGCGGCCGGTCAATGCGGATCGGGTTGCGGGAACGATCAATCATTGCATGTGGGGAATGTTTCAACTTCTACTGCAGCATTTATTTTTTGTCCAACCGGCGATTGCGGAGCGGCTTATGATGATTCGAGTCCGAATGAAATTACCAATATACGCGCGGAGTCGCCCACCATTTCCTGTGTGGGTCAAACCAACATCGTTTGCACGTTTGTGTATATGGAAACCGGAGAAAATCTGGATGACGATGGATCGTTCTGGTATTTCGATGGTGTCACCTGGGTGATGGCAGATCAAATAGCTAAATCAAACAACGCCGGATGTTCGGGTCAGGGTAAATGGACCGCCTATTCGGTTAGTCTTCCTGCGTCGGCCAATAATAATCCGAATGTAAAAATTGGTTTCGTTTGGAAAAATGACGGAGACGGAGTGGCAACGGATCCAAGTTTTGCTGTAGATGATATTAAATTAACTTCCAATCCAACATCACCACCGGTGGCATCTTTTACAGCCAGCTCGGTGAGTATATGCGAAGGCGATTGCATTAATTTTACGAATACCAGTACCGGAGCACCCTTTACGGCAACCAGCTGGACATTCAGCGGCGCTTCTACTGCAAGTTCTACATTGGATTCGCCAAGTAATATTTGTTATCCCACTGCAGGAACCTATGATGTTTCTTTAACCGTTACCAATGCCAACGGAAGTGATACGGATACACAAGTTTCATTCATCACCGTTAACACCTGCACCACTCCTCCGGTAGCAGCATTCAGCGCGAACAGCACCACCATTTGTGCAGGCGATGCGGTGAACTTTACGGATTTATCTACAGGAGCACCTACTACATGGAACTGGACCTTTACAGGAGGAACGCCGGGTACATCCACTTCTCAAAATCCCACTGTTACTTATGCCACTGCAGGCACCTATACGGTGACATTAACCGTAGGAAATGCCAATGGAACCAACTCCATTACGCAAACGAATTACATCACAGTTACTACGTGTAGTAATCCCGTTGCATCATTTACTCCTTCGGCCACATCACTCTGTGAAGGCGATTGTATTACCATTAACAACACGAGTACAAGCGCCAGTACGTATGGATGGATTTTTAACGGAGGAACACCTTCCACTTCCACCTCACAAAATCCGGGTGTAATTTGCTATTCTACTCCCGGAACTTACACGATACAATTAATTGCCGCCAATGGATTTGGAGCAGATACCATTTCCACTACCATTACCGTAGGTACGGCTCCAACTGTAACAGCAAGTGCAGATACAACTATTGATTTAGGATCAACCGTTACGCTAACTGCAGTAGGATCCGGAAGTGGAAATTATGCATGGAGTCCCACAAGCGGATTAACATCTCCCGGTACAGCAACTACAGATGCAACGCCATTGGGAACTACGGCTTATATTGTGACCTATTCGGAAAATGGATGTTCGGCTACGGATACCGTGGTGGTTACGGTGAACATCATTGAAGGAATCGGCGTACCGAATGCCTTTTCACCGAATGGTGATCAGATCAATGATGAACTTTTTGTAATGGGACAAGGCATCGTAAAAATGAATTTCATTGTTTACAATCGATACGGACAAAAAGTGTTTGAAACAACGGATCAGTCGAGAGGCTGGGATGGAACACTCGATGGTAAAAAACTAAACGGAGGTGTGTTTGCTTATTATTTAGAATACACATTGATATCCGGTGCCAGCGGAACCATTAAAGGAAATGTAACGGTTGTACGTTAAAAACAGAAATCATGCGAAAATTATATATCACTTTAGGAGCTGTTTTGGGCATGTCGACATTACATGCGCAACAGGATATTCATTTCAGTCAGTTTTATTCCGCATCCGGATTAATTAATCCCGGAACAACCGGCGTGTTTAACGGCGATATACGTGCGATGGTCAATTACCGCAATCAATGGAAATCGATTTCGGAACCATTTACCACCATCAGCAGTTCGGTAGATGCAAAAGTGTACGACGGATCTTCCGGATTTTTGGGAGCAGGGTTAACGTTTTACAATGATAAAGCAGGAGCAAGTAAACTCACCACACAATCCTACGGTTTAAATCTGGCCTATGCCATTGAATTATCGAAGGACATGTATTTATCGCTCGGTGTACAACCCGGTTTGTTTCAGAAAAGCATTAATACTTCCGATTTGTATTATGGAACGCAGTTTACGGGCAATGGATTTAATACTGCATTAAATAGTGGGGAAGCAAGCACTTCTTCCAAATTTTTATCGTTCGATATGGGTGCCGGTCTGTATTGGATTTACAGAAAAGATGATCACAATGCCTATTATTTAGGCGCATCTGGATCGCATTTAACGCAGCCGAATATTAGTTTTTTGGGATCAACCGATAAATTACTTCGTAAATATATTTTTCACGGAGGAATGGAAATCGGATTGAAGAATACCAATATGATTATTCTACCGAATTTCCTTGTTAAAATGCAAGGCGGAAACCGCATTATTAATGTGGGCACCGATGTGAAATACATTATTCAGGAGCAATCGCATTTTACGGGATTTGTAAATGAAATGTCGGTAGGCATGGGTGCCTATTACCGCGTGGGCGATGCACTGTGGGGGACATTGCAGTTTAACTGGACCGGATTTACGCTGGCAATGAGCTACGATTTAAATCTTTCTGATTTATCGGTGGCCACCAATGGAAATGGCGGAATGGAATTAATGCTGATGTACCGCGCAGGAATTGGAACCGGCAAAGGAAGAAGCACACGTTTTTTGTAAACTAAGATGAAGTTGTTTCGTTGGTATTTTTTGGTGTTGCTATGTGCAGGCTTGTTATATTCCTTTGTAACTACCACACCGAAAGAAAAAGCAGAAGAGATCGTTAAGATTGAAACCTCGCATGGTGATATTTATATCTGGCTCTATAAAGAAACGCCCTTGCACCGGTCTAATTTTTTAAAGCTGGCCAAAAAGAAATTTTTCGACGGAACACTTTTTCATCGTGTCATCGAGAATTTTATGATTCAGGGTGGTGATCCCTATTCGAAAATGCCGGAGAAAAAAGATTCGGTAGGCGAGGGTGGTCCCGGTTATGAACTGGACGCGGAAATATTAATGAACAACGCTAAAATTTTCCATCGTCGGGGTGTAATTGCGGCAGCGCGAAATGGCGATGATGTTAATCCGCTTCGCAAATCGGCGGGATCGCAATTTTATATAGTGCAGGGAAGAAAATTCAATGATTCCACTTTACGCATTCAGGAAAAACGCGTGCAAAAAGGATTAAAGGATAGCAGTTTTCATTTTACTCCGGAACAAGTGAAAGTTTACAAGGAAATAGGAGGAACACCCTGGCTCGATAAGCAATACACCATTTTTGGTGAAGTTATTTCAGGAATGGAAGTGGTAGATAAAATCGCTGCCGTAAAAAAAGTTCCTCAGGATAAACCCGAAATTCCCATTGCCATGAACGTACGTGTGCTTAAAATGACGCCTACTCAGCTGAAGGAAAAATTTAATTATACGATTCCGTTTAATTAATTTCTTTCTTAAACACCACTTGCGTTGGATACGCAAATTCAATTCCTTCCTTACGAAATGCAGTTAAAATGGATTGATTGATCTCGCCCTGAATTTTCATATTGTCCTGTTCCGGTTCAATAAAATAAAACAAAGAAAGATTCAAACTGAATTCGCCAAAGGATTCGAAAAAGGCGACTGTTTTGCTATCGTCGATAAGCGGATGATCTTTGGTTATTCCTCTCAAAATCTCCAATGCTTTTTCCAATTTTTCGTCGCTGGTATTGTAAACCAAACCGAGTTTAATATTGACTCTCCGTTGCGGTTCTTTGGTGACGTTTAATACGGGACTCTCCGAAAAATGTCCGTTCGGCATTGTAATCAATCGGCCATCTAACTGTCGAATGCGTGTACTTCGTAATCCGATGTCTTCAACCACTCCATCCATTCCATCAATCACCACACGATCGCCAATGCGGAAAGGTTTGTCCATAAAAATCATCATTCCTCCGAAGATGTTTTTTACGGTGTCCTGCGCGGCAAGAGCTACAGCCAAACCTCCAATTCCTAGTCCGGCGATTAAAGCGGCAACGTCGAATCCTGCATTGTTGAGACCTACAATTATTCCGAGAATCCAAAGTGAAACCCGTATTCCGCGTCGTAAAATGGGAATGAGTTGATCGTCGAGTTTATTATCGCTTCGTTGCGCATAGGGGGTTAAATATTCCTCCATTAATGCATCGATAATGCGCACGAACATCCAGGTGATGTTTATAGCACCAGCCAGATAGGTAGAGTTATGAATAAAATTGGTTGTGTTTTCCGGGAAAACAAGTCGGTTGAAAGCAATTAAAAATCCGGATAGAATAATGGCCATGATGGCCGGTTGCTCAACTTTATCAATGATTAAATCATCCAGTTTTGTTTTTGTTCTGGACGTTAAACCACGCAATGCTTTTCCGATAATCCAATACGCAATTTTAGCCAGTAAAATAAAGGCTAATAATATTCCCACCGAAATGCCCCAATGGTAAATGGTGTTGCCGTAATAGACTTTGTCGAGAAATTCGTTCATGAGCAATTATATTTTTTGCAAAAATAGAAGTTTTAAACTACTGGCATTATTCGATGATTAATTTAAACTGCTGCGAAGAATGTTCTGTTTTGATGTTCAACAGGTAAATCCCTTTTGCCAGTTGTTCCTGAATCACATAGTTTTTTTCCGTGATATTGTTTTTCCCAATAACCAGTTTTCCTTCTATGCTGTAAAGTTCTACATCAAATTTTACAGCATTGTTGTTTCGGATCGTTACCAACTCAGTGGCGGGATTCGGATAAATGCTGAATTGAATTTGGTTGGAATTTTCTTCCACTTGGGTGGCATCAAGAACGGTAATACTTATCAGGCTTGAATCGTCGGGACAAACACCGTTGGATGCATATAGCCAAACATCATAGATGCCCGACTGCGTGAATTCGTGCCAGGGATCGCTGTCTGAAGAAAAAGTGCTGTCGCCAAAATCCCAATAATAAGATGTTGCGTTGTTGCTGGTGTTTTGCAGTGCCAAAAATGCATTGGGTAAATACAAGGTTGTTGCATTGACCGAAAAGCTTGCCGTAACCGGATCGACCAACGTAATATTTACGTTCTGCGTTAAGGTATCATTTCCGCCGGCTCCTAATGCAATCAGGGTAATTGTATAATTTCCGGTAGAAGGAACCATCACATTTGGGTGAGTGGATGTACTGCTGGAAGGGGATAAGCCGGGGAGCGACCAATAAAATCCGTTGGCGAGTGTAGAGGTGTTGAACAGTTGTAAGGAATCGGATGAACAGGTTTGAATACTTCCTCCAATGAAACTTGCAATCGCCGGATCGGCTGGTTGAAGAACAATAAATCCGTCGGAACTGCTGATGGTCGATTTTAGTCCCGCTCCGTTAACCGATCGTACATTCACATAATAGGTGGTTCCGTAATTGAGCAGAAGGCCCGTAATGGTGTCGTTTAAGGCATTTCCTGCGTTGGACCAGCTATGCACACTCGAATCGCCAGGACTTAATCCTATACTATGTTCATAATAACTTATTCCTGAATGCGCATCGTTTGCTACGCCCCAATTACAACTTCTGCTTAAATTTTCATTGGTGGTGTCGATATCTGAACTGATGCTTTCATTCACAAATGCGGGATTAGAACCGGGTGTCCAGTCAATATTTACATTCTGCGAAACAGAATTACTCCAGTTGTTGGCATGATCATTTATGATGGAACGAATACGGCAGGAGGGATTTGCAGGACCATTGTTCTGATATCTGACCATGGAGGAAACATTTCCAATGGTAATTGATTCATTGGCGCTACGACTTTTATATACTTTTAAATCGTCGAACAATACATTCGTGTTTCCGGTTCGGATGGAAATTGAATTTCCGCTTTGTAAAGGAGATGGATCTGTCCATTGAGAAGCAAGGACATTATTGACATAGGCTTTAATCTCGCCGGTAGATGGATCATAAGTAATTTTGTAATCGTACCAGGTGGAAGGAGCAATGGTGAAATCATCGTCGGTCATTAAGGTAAAGACATCATTCACCACTTCGTAAATCTGGCATTTGTTATTATCCACCCTGAAATAAACGAAATAAGAATTTCCGCGATTGGTCAATGAAGGATTGTCGCAAAAGAAATGCAATCCACTGCGACGGTTATTTCCGCTTCCTCCCATATTGGCTTGCCAGTGATAGAGGTAAGCATGAGTGGCATCTTGTGTAAGCGAGGTGTATAAATTTCCATTTCCCTGCGCTTCGTCGCTTTGATTAAGTCGTGCACTGGTAATATTCCATATTCCACTTTGATTGGTCCATTCGCTGTTGATGGCAACATCGAAGTTGTCGTTGAAAAATCCGTGTGTGGCATTGGCCCGCCATTCGCTGCCGTTATTATCCATCACCTGCCAGAATTTTTGATTCACACCTGATCCCTGATCTGTATCGGTAAAATTACAATTGAAATTAGAAGTCTTCCAGCCATTGATGGATTGAATCTGAGTAACGGGATTAATATTATCCTGCGTGCATTGATAGGTGGCTACAAATCCCGGTGCTGTAGTTGCGCCATCACTAGTAAATTTTAAGGTGAGATGTCCACCACTACTCGTAATTGCCGCAGGAATGCTTGTGCCTGTAAATGGAGATCCGCTCACCTGAGGTGAAGCTGTGGTTGGACCATCGTACACATATAAAAAATCGTAATTGTTTTCGAGGTTAAAGGAGGAGAAGGTAAGTGTAATGGAGGTGGCGTTGGGTGGACTAATGGTGTAGGTGTAATTTTCTTTGTCGTAATAATTTTTAAACCGTCCTCCTCCGATATCGGTTAAGGTATCTGAACATGGAGAGGAATAACAATCGGTAAAATAATTGGCAATGGCGTTCCAGAAATCATTGTATCCGTCATCATAACCTAATGCCCAGATTCCCATTCCTGCAATGCCGCGTTTATTAATAAAATCCAATCGTTTTTCCATTTCATTTCCTTCGGTGATGAAGCATTGTCGCCATCCGGAATTATTAAACACATAGGCCGCAGAAATACTTTCGTTTTCGAAATGACGATTGGCGGTAGAATAAAATCCGCTTGAATTGGTTTTTACATAGGTAAATGTTCGGCTAACTCCGCTTGCAGTTGCAGATGATGGAATGGCATTGGAAGAAGTTGCCCATTCTCTTCCGTAATAGGGAAGTCCTAATACTAATTTATTCGTTGGAACGCCTTTGTCGAGATAATACGTAACACTTTTCGATAAGGTATAATTGTAGCTGGTGCTGAATTGGTATAAGGGATCATTGGGACCGGCAGTTGTACTACCGCTGTAATAATAATCGTAACCCATGATGATAAAATAATCGACAGCCGACATATTGGCTACATCCAATGCATTGTTCCAATCGACACTATACAATACGGTGCTGACTTGTGATCCGGGTATGGCAGCGTGCATTTGATTGGACAAATCATTCATAAAATTCCGGAAGTTCGTTGCCTGAGCAGCGGGTAATCCCTCGAAATCGATATTTACGCCATGCGCACCGCGTGATGAAATCAATGAAATGAGATTGTTGATGAGCGTTTGTTTTGCACTTGTATTGGTAAGAAATGTAGCGTGGTTGGAAAATAATGTAACGCATAAATCTACCCGCACACCATTGGCAAGTGCATCGGTAACGGCTTGTGCAGTGGAAAAGCTATGTGTACTGATGGCATTTCCTGTTGAGGCATCCAGTTCATAGCTGAAATAACATAAATGCGAGAGCAAACTCCAATCGTAATTGCTTTGTAATCCATTACTCCAATAGGGATGCCATCCGTAAACAACTTTATTCAAATTGCAGGCGGCATGATTTATTCGGTCTTTAGCGAGCGGCTGATTCGCAATTTCATAATCCTCAGCGCTGAGTCCGGCTTGTGAATGAAGCTCAGATTCTTCCTGGTGGATACTGATTTGTGCATGGGAAAAATAAGCATGCAGCATTATTCCTGCAAGGAAAAACGATCGCAATAAAACGTTATTCATGATCACTGATCAGTATTTTTTGAATGAAAATTTCATTGTCAGATTCCAATCGCAATACATACACACCGGCAGAAATTGCAGAGGTATGGATGATGGCGGAAGTAGAAGGGAGGACGTAAGTGGAGATGAGTTGACCTTCCATATTGTACAGATCAATTTTTTTAAGCAGGTGCTGGTTGTTGGTGCTGATCATAATCTGGTTCAATTGCTGAACAATAGTGAAGTTGGATAAAGCAGTTTCATCAATGGCATTTGTTCCGATTACATGAATTATTTTTTGTGCGGTATCGGCCGGACAAGCATTGTTTACACTGATAAGAACGGCAACATAATCTCCGGAATTTGTGTAGATGTGCCAGGGATTCATTCCTGAATTTCCGTTTCCATCACCAAAATCCCAAGTTGCACCATTTGCATTTGAACTTAAATTGGTAAATCCTACAAAAGCATTCGGAAGATAAACCGTTGTATCGGTTACTGCAAAATCTGCAATAACAGGTTGCGATACATCCACGTTGATGCTCGAAATTAAGGTGTCTGCTCCACCCGGACCTGTTGCAATCAATTGTACGGTATAGGTTCCGGAAACAGAATAGGAAATATCCGGATGAGTTTGTGTGGAGCTGGATGGTGATCCATTTTGAAAGGTCCAGCTAAATGTTGTTGCATCGCTGGAATTATTTTGAAAGTGAATTTGTTCACCGGCACAAATAAAGGTGTTGCCATTTACATAATTGGCGTGCGGTGGATTGCTTGGTGTTTGTATTAGTACACCGTCGGAACTTACAACTCCTGAAATTAATCCTGCTCCGTTTTCTGCTTTTACATTTACAAAATAGGTGCTGCCATAATTGAGACTTAAGCCCTGAATGCGAACGGTATCATACCAGAAATTATCGGTCCAGTTTAATACATCAGTTGCACCTGCACTTGTTCCTACCGAATACCAGTATCGTGCAACGTCGGAATGCTGATCGAATGAATTGCTCCAGTTCGCTTGTAATTCATTGGCATTGGTGCTGATGTCGATATCGGAGGCAGGACCATCATTTACATTACTCACATCAGAAGGAGCGGTCCAGTCTACATTGACATCCTGCCATGTAATTGCGCTTAAATTTCCGGCATTGTCTGCAACAATCGATTTAATTCTTCCGGCAGGAGTAAGCGGATCCTGATTTTGATAACGCAAATCGCCGCTTGTACCTACCGTTACTAATGCGGAACTTGCTCTTGAACGATAAATTTTAAGATTGTTTACCGTGTAAATACATTCTCCACTGCGAAAGGAAATATAATCGCCCGTTACATGTGGTGTAGCATCGGTCCAGGTTTGTACGAGTGCATTGTCAATGTAAACCGTGTGCTTTCCGGTAATGCGGTCGTAAATGACTTTGAAATCGTACCACTGATTGGCGTTAAAATTAAATGGGACTTCATCCACCAACGTGAATACATCATTTACTACATCGTACAATTGTACTTTGTCGTTATCGAGACGAAACCAAACGAAATAAGAATTTCCTCTGTTGCTTAATGTGGCATCATCGCAGAAGTAATGCAATCCTGCTCTGCGGTTAGTTCCTGTGCCATCCATTTTTCCTGCCCAGTGGTAGAGATAACGATTCGATAATGATTGATTCAAATAAGCATACATATTTGTATTGCCATTGGTTTGATCGCTTTGCACTAATTCTCCGTTTACAATATTCCAGTTTCCACTCATGGTAAACCAGTCGGCATGGATATTCGGTAAATCAAAATTATCAGAGAAAAATCCGTTGTCTGCATTTGCTCTCCAATCACTTCCGTCATAATCGATCACTTGATAATATGATTTTTCAATTCCGGTTCCTCCCACATTGTCCTGATCGGTAAAGTTCACCGTAAAATTTTGTGTTTGCCAGGTGTTATTCACTATCACATTGGTACTCGGCGCAATATTATCGGTAGGAGGTGGAGGAGTTGCATTAGAGGTCCAACTCGCTGCCCATCCGCTTTGCGTGGTAGAACAGTCACTTCTGAATTCAATGGTTAATGCCGTATTGCCGGTCACCGTTCCCGGTGATGTGGTTCCTGTATAAACGCCAATGAGAGGAGCATTGATGCTGTTTCCATTGTAGATGTACATGTAATCCCAATTGGCTTCAATATTGAATGCGGTAAAGGTGAGCGTAACGGATGTTGCTCCGCTGGGTTGTATCACTGTAATTTTTCGTTCGTCGTCGGAATAATTATTTCCCGCTCCGCCGCTGTCGTAAAAATTTCCGCTGCTGCTTGTCACCGAGGTGATGGTCGGCGCATTATTGATTAAACGATAATACAATTCCCAATCCCAGTTTATTCCCGGATCGGTATGTGTTTGATTGGGGAAATGTTGGTGACCTTTAATTTTGGTACATCCGCCCAGTGTGTTGGTACCGGTGGAGGAGGGACCATAATAGGTTCTCAAAGGTGGAATTCCGTATCCCGAATTGCAGATATCGCGACTGAGATCTGCGGAGGCGTTGTATAAGGCAGTGGTGTACCATCCGGTTTGACTCACATACCCTTCGTGCTCATAACCGATGGTGTACGGATTTTCTGAACCTACGTGCCATGCTTTATTGGCTTCGGCTACCATTTGAGTTATTTGTCCGTCGCTCGATCTAACTACATAGTGATAGCTGACACTCGATGCACAGTTTTGTGCCCAGGAAATTGCTCCGGCATAAGTTCCCTGCACGGTGTGAATGGTAATGGCAGAAATCGCCGTTCCGTTTCTAGAACTGTAATTGCAAGTTGGGGCGGGTGTCCAAATAGCTGGACCATATTCCGTACTTCTCAGATTTTTTTGAGTCACCTGGTATGGCTCACCCATTTCATTGGTGATGGCATGTTCTTCGAAGATGATTTTTCGCGCAGATAAAATTTTGTAGTTGTCGCCAAAATGTTTTTCAAGATTAATCTGAAAGGGCGTGAAATGAAATTCCTGTGCTTTATTGACATCGTTTAAGAATGAAAATATCTGATAAACCTGAATTTCGCGTGCTAAGTGATTGACCATTCCTGAATCGGGGATTTCCGATAATTCGTAAAGGACAGCAGCATGAAGTTCTGCATTGAATGGTTGGACTTTATTCTTATTCGATTTTTTTTTCTGATTTAAAATTGCTGAATATGCTTTTGCATACGCATCAACACACCATTGCGGTGAAGTAATGATTTGCTCGGCAGAATAGCCGGAGAGTTGACTAACCAACAATAAATTTTCTCTGAAATAGTTTTTGCCATCGAGGGTGAGTCCCATTATACCCCATGCTTTGGGAATGCCCATGCAACTTTCTGCTTCATTGGCGTCAATATGATGCATTCGTGTATTGTTCCATGCCACCGCTTCGAGTATTCCTCTAGGAATTTCCGGATGCGATTGATAAACGGCATCGAAATTTACAGCGGCGTTTTCATTGGTTAAAAGCTGTTGTTGGGAAAAACCAAACAACGTGATTTGCAAAAATGCAAAAAGGAAAATTGTTCTTTTCATAGGCAAGCTGAGGACGCAAAAATAGAATCCGTAAGCTTGTAAGTCAATAGAAATGGTTGTAAGTGGACGAAATGTTGATTTCTTTTCCTCCAAAACGATTTAGTGCGATCTATTCCGGAGATTTGATAGGGAACACCATTCCGATTTTAATAATTAAAGGCGAGAAGGGGTAGGGCGAATCGCGGTCCTGAATAAAATCGTACATCAGTAAAAAGTAGGAGTAGGAATTATAGCCCATATCGCCGCGGTAACCGATTCCGGCGCATGCAACGGGAATGAATTTGCGTTCGAATTTTTGTTTCAGGTCGTTCCAGGCTTCGGTATTCAGTGTTTCTAATTCACCTTGTAACAAGAAAGAATTCCCCAATAAATAACGGGCAAAAATACTTCCTCCGTAAACGGAAGTGCTGTAGCTTATACCGTAATATGGATTTATTCCGCTAAAATATTTATAGGTTAATCCGATACCGGCAGATAACCGCGGACTCAGATTATATCCGAAAATCGGACTGACATCGAGGTAATTTCCATAGGTGCCTAAAGATCCGGCCAGGTTTCCTCCCCAATAGCAACGTTCTGCAAATGAATAACCATCCAGTTCGGATTCTTTTTCTTTCTTGGCTTCTTCTTTTTTCTTTTCGTATTCCACATAATCGGGATTCCCTTCTTCCTGGGCCAAAGCAGGTTGAATAAGCAGGAAGGATAAGAACAGGGGAAGTATTGTTTTCATAGCAAGATGATGATATCTGGTATAACGAAAATCCGATTTATTTATTGAATTCCAATAAAATTTTTCGGATTGTATCGCTGCAGGTGTATTGCTGCAGGATGGCTCCATTGGTGTAGTCGATAACCGAATAGCTTTTATTGTTACCGGTGTGAATTTCTTCATTCACCGGATCGAATGCAATGTGTTGGATTTGAATGCTGTTATTGAAAAATCCGGAAATGTTGTTTTGATAACTGTAAAGCAAAATTCCGTTTTCATGCGCCAGACAGCTGAGATCAAAATCGATTGCAGTCAATTCGAGGACTCTGCCTGAAGCCAGGTTGTGTTTTAAACTGAGTATCGATTGATCAGGATCAAATTCATAAACCGCAGAAGTTGTGTTTTCATTGATAAACAAAATAAATTTTCCATTGGTGCACAATCGTCCATCCATTACTTCACCGCTTATGGAAGTCGAGAAAAAGGTTAATCCTGTATTGAGATTGTAAGCACTCAAATAGTGATTGCCGTTGCTTGTGTTTTCTTCATCACACAAAAGTGTGCGACCACCCGCAATCATTTTTTTTGTTACGCGATTGGCTGGTTGACTGATGGTGTTTTCGATATTTCCTTCTCCATTATAAGCACGCATCTGTTGGTTGCCGAATGCTACCCATAAAGCAGTTTCTTCACCGGAATAATTCATGCTTTGAAAATACTCGGTGGCACCTATATTTTGGTACAGCAACTGAAATGCATCACCAAAGGTGGAAGTATGGAAGGCCTGTACGGGAAATCCGGAAACAGGGTGTACGGCAATTTGATGCGATGCATTGGAGATATAGGCCGATTTAATGGCGTGTGGAATCGATTTTTCAAAAATAAACGTCCCGTTGTCCAAACGAAAAATTTCAGGATTCGATTGACCGTAACAAAGGACATGGATCGCTTCTAACGCTTTTGGGATTTCGATGAGTTGTAATTGTCCGTATGCAGAAGAACTATTTACCCCATCGCTGGCGGAAACTTTTAATGTGTAGGTTCCGGAGGAAAGGTATAGCCCGTTCACTGCACAGGAGAAAGTCTCTCTGATTTCTTTTTGTCCGGGTTGCCAGATTTCACGAAAAGCGGTTTCACCTTGTGAATTGTAAATAGAAATGCTGAATTCTTCAATCGATTGATCGTCCCGAATCTCCACATCTACCGGAATAGAAGCGGGGAGTTGGTAGGAACTAAGGTTGCCGGGACCATGTATTATCACCACCGGTGCCTGTTCGTCCTTATGCTTGGAACAGGAAATCAGGACTGTGCTTGCCAGGAGGCAGAGGCTGATACCGTGTGATTTCCATTTCATGTATCTAAAATAGCGGATTTTGTTGTATTTTTAGACTTACGTTCCTGATGCGACTACAGATTTTGTGACGAATGAAGGCTGGTTTAGTCGTTGGGTAATCAACAATTGTTGATAAGCTCTGTTAAAAGCTTTTCAGAAACAAAAAATTTATGAACGAAGTCGTTGCTGATTGAACGATATTTTTGGGCTATGGATGAACAGAAAGATATAAAAACAGAACAGCGCAGAGGAGCCTCTCGTCCGAAGAGCATTGGTACTATAAATGTGGATGGTGGAAAATTACCTCCTCAGGCTTTGGATTTGGAGGAGGCCGTGTTGGGTGCCATGATGCTGGAGAAAAATGCAGTAAATGATGCGATCGATATTTTAAAACCCGAATCCTTTTACAAAGAAGCGCATCAAAAAATATTTGCAGCCATTACTGAATTATTTCAGAAGTCGCAACCAATCGATATTCTCACTGTAACGGCAACATTGCGCCAGAAGGGTGAACTGGATATTGTTGGAGGTCCCTTTTATATTTCTCAATTAACCAATCGCGTTGCTTCTGCAGCCAATGTGGAATACCATGCGCGGATTATTTCTCAGAAACATATTTTGCGTGAACTCATTCGTATTTCTTCGGAGACCATTAAGGATGCTTATGAAGAAACTACTGATGTATTCGATTTAATGGATGCCACCGAGGGTGAATTGTATAAAGTTACCCAGGGAAATATTCGTCGCGATTATGAATCGATGGATAAATTAATCCTTCAGGCCATTGATGAAATTGAAAAGGCCAAAGGACATATGGATGGTATCAGTGGTGTTCCAACCGGATTCACGGAACTGGATCGTGTTACCTCAGGCTGGCAACGTTCCGACATGGTAGTTATTGCTGCTCGTCCGGGTATGGGTAAAACCGCTTTCGTTTTATCGATGGCCAGAAATACTGCGGTTCAATTTAATCAACCGGTTGCCGTATTCTCGCTGGAGATGTCGGCCCTGCAGTTGGTGAATCGTTTGATTGCTTCCGAAACTGAATTGCCTGCCGATAAATTACGTAAGGGAAATCTGGCAGAGCATGAATTACAACAATTGCATTCGCGCATTAAAAAATTATCGGAAGCACCGATTTTTATTGATGATACCCCGGCACTTTCCATTTTCGAATTGCGTGCAAAGGCGCGCCGGTTGGTGGGGCAGCATGGAGTTAAATTAATCATTATCGACTACCTGCAATTAATGACGGCCGGTGGTGAAGGAAAAGGAAACCGCGAGCAGGAAATTTCTACGATTTCGAGAAGTATAAAATCCATTGCCAAAGAATTGGATGTTCCGGTTATTGCACTTTCGCAGCTTTCCCGTTCGGTGGAAACACGTGGAGGCGATAAACGTCCGATGCTTTCTGACCTTCGTGAATCGGGTGCAATTGAACAGGATGCGGATATCGTTTGCTTTATTTACCGTCCCGAATACTACGGTATCACGGAAGATGAAAAAGGACAATCACTTCACGGCGTGGGTGAAATCATTATTGCAAAACACCGTAATGGTTCACTGGAAAATGTGCAATTGAAATTCGTTGGACAATTCGCCAAATTCGATAATCTCGATTCCTTCCAGTTCGAAGATAATTACGCTGCCAATAACATGATGCCTAATACCGACTTCGATGGCGGTACCGGACAGAAAACCCCAACTACTAACGTGATTAAACGGAGTAAGATGGATGATCTGAACGATGATGAAGACTTTGATATTGGTTTTGGTCCCATGAAGCCTGGTGGATTTGAACCGGATCCGTTCTAAGCAACATTTGGCATAATTTTTCGTTTTAATACACCATGCTTGCTTCCATAAATAATACGATGAACAGAAAATTAACTTCAGGATTTTTTCTCCTGGTGTTAATGCTGTTTTCTCAGATCGCCCGTTCCAATTTTATCATGGTGCCGATGGATGAGAAACAAAAGAATCATTTGAAGTCCTACGGAATCGCCTATTGGGTTTTAGCCAATAACCTCGAAATAGAATGGCTGCTTAATTACAGAGGAGGTAGTTTTCTGCTTCCTTATATCAAGACCATCGAAGAAGAATGTGTAATCCGTGGCGTTTCGTATGAAGTGATTGTTGATTCCCGCGCACAATCCATCCGCAATGAAATTGCTGATCCGGAAGTGAACATGGAAGTGGTAAAACTGGAGAAAGCACCGAAGATAGCAGTGTATGCTCCTAAAGGACATCAACCCTGGGATGATGCGGTTACCATGGTCATGACCTATGCGGAAATTCCCTACGATCAGATTTACGATTCAGCCGTAGTTACCGGAGCACTTACGAAATACGACTGGTTGCATTTGCACCACGAAGATTTTACGGGTCAGTACGGAAAATTTTATGCCCAGTACCGAAATGCCGCCTGGTATCAAAATCAGCAACGGGAAACGGAAGCGATGGCAAAATTTCTTGGTTTTAATAAAGTTTCAGAATTAAAACTGGGTGTTGCCTTGCGTATAAAACAATACGTAGCGAATGGGGGATTCCTCTTCACCATGTGCTCCGGTACGGATTCGTTTGATATTGCATTATCTGCAGATGGCGTTGATATTTGCGGACCCATGTACGATGGCGATGGTCAGGATCCGAATGCGCAAAGTAAACTGGATTATAACCGGACATTCTGTTTCGAAAATTTCCGATTAACGATGGATCCGATGATTTATGAATTTTCGGATATCGATGGTTCTACTCTGCATAATCTTCCCGAATCGCAGGATGTGTTTACCCTTTTTGAATTCTCAGCCAAATGGGATATTGTGCCCACCATGCTCTGCCAAAATCACACCGCCATTGTTCCCGGATTTATGGGACAAACCACCGACTTCCTCAAAAAGTTTGTAAAGAGTAGCGCCACCATTATGGGTGAAAGCAAACAATTCGGAACGGTGCGTTATGTGCACGGAACCTATGGAAAAGGAACCTGGACCTATTATGGCGGACACGATCCCGAAGATTATCGTCACTATGTCGGCGATCCTCCAACCGATTTAAGTCTGCATCCCAATTCGCCGGGGTATCGCTTAATTCTGAATAACATTCTTTTTCCTGCTGCAAAAAAGAAAAAGCAGAAAACCTGATTGTATTTTTTCTATTTTGGTTGTACCAAAACCAAAAATCATGATTACTGCTTTAATTATCATCGGGTCGCTGATTGTCCTGATTGTTTTATTCGGATTTTTATCTCCGCGTTACGCACGTTTACATCGCAGCATTGAAATAAAAGCTTCACCGGAGGTGATCTGGGAGCAAATGATCGATTTGAAAAATTTCGTTGGCAATTGGTCGCCCTGGTCCAAATTAGATCCCAACATGAAACAGGAATTTTCGGGAAGTGAAAAAGGATTAGGCGCTCGTTATTTCTGGTCGGGAGATCCAAAAAAAGTAGGAGAAGGAACCATGGAAATTATTGAAGTGAAAGAGGGGAAAAAGGTAGATACCAAAATTGCATTTAAAGGAAGAGGAACGGCTATTGCTTGTTTTATTCTTGAAGACAATGGCAGTGGAACTTGTAAAGTAACCTGGGATTTTGAATCTGACAATGGAATGAATCCCATTGCGCGTATTTTCGGTAGAATGATGGAGAAGTTTATTGGTCCCGACTACGAAAAAGGATTACGTTCGTTAAAAGACCATTGCGAAAAGTGAAATAAATGAAGTTCGAATCTGAATTACAATTTCAGATTCGAACGATCAATTTTATCATAGAGTCCACCATACATTACGGTTTTTACGCCGTCCTGTTTTAAAAAGTCATGCGGAAATCCCAATTCAATTTCACTTACGGAATTTAGTTCCTGCATCTGTTCATCCGAAATGGAATGATTTAAACAGTGAAGACTTTCCTGAAATTGTTTGGCGGATCTAGCCCCAATAATCGGAATTACAGAAGCTTTATTTTTGCGCACCCAGTTTAATGCCACATGAGCAGGTGCACAGTTGTTTTCATTGGCAATTTTTACAACGGTTTCTGCAATGGACATGCTTTTTTCGTTTAATCGCTTAGAGCCTTCTTTGAGTCGTTTCGGATCCTGATTATTGCCGAGGTATTTTCCGGTTAATGCACCACCTGCCAATGGAGCCCATGCCGTAACTCCCATATCTGTATATTTTGCCAATGGAAGTAAATCGCGTTCTGCATCACGGGTGATGAGCGAGTACTCCACCTGCATACCTGCAAAACGACTCCATCCTTTTAATTCGGCAATCGCATTGCTTCGCGCAATCATCCAGGCCGGTGTATCCGATACAGCGATATACAGCACCTTTCCCGAACGGACTAAATCATCCAAAGCCCGCATTACTTCATCTTCTGCCGTTGTAAAATCCCATGCGTGGATGTAAAGCATATCAACATAATCGAGCTGGAGTCGTTTTAAACTTCCTTCCAGATTTTGAACGAGACTTTTCCGGTGATTTCCCGAATCGTTAATCCTTCCCGACTGGGTGTATAAGGTACATTTAGTAGCTATGACTAATTCATCCCGGCGTTGACTTTCCTTCACAAATTCGCCAATGAATTTTTCGCTGGTTCCTTCGGTGTAACGGTTGGCAGTATCAATAAAATTCCCTCCGGCTTCCAAAAAGGAATTAAAAATGGTTCGACTTTCCTCTTTATTAGCACCATATCCCCATTCTTCGCCAAAGGTCATTGTACCTAAACACAACTCCGAAACGCGTAGACCGCTTTTCCCAAAAAGTTTGTATTGCATAATCAGCAGTTTTTTCTAAATATAAACATAGATTTTTACCAAAAGTTCAATCGAATGTAAAAGGATTAAAGTATTTTGGCACCATGAGTGTAAAGCGCGATAATGTCCGACTCCAATTCCTGATTCTCACCTTGGGTTTTGTACTTATGGGTATAAAATTCTTTACATGGTACTTAACCCGATCCAATACCATTTTAACCGATGCACTGGAGAGTATCGTTAATGTACTGGCAGGTGGTTTTGCTTTGTTTGCCTTGTGGTTATCGGCACGACCAAAAGATGAAGATCATCCTTATGGACACGGAAAAATTGAATTTATTTCTGCAGGCTTCGAAGGTGCGCTGATATTGCTGGCGGGATTGTCGATTATAGCAAAGTCCATTTACAATTTATTTTATCCCGCCGAAATTTCATCGCTCGATCTTGGGATTTATTTGTCCGTTGCTACCGGTGCTGCTAATTATTTATTTGGTGTTGTTCTTGAAAAAAGAGGAAGAAAAGTTCGTTCACTGGCCATGGTAGCGAGTGGTCAGCATTTAAAAAGTGATGGTTATACGTCTGCAGGAATGATCGCCGGTTTGTTGTTGATTATTTTGACCGACATCTTATGGCTCGATTCAGCCATTGCGATTGTAATGGGAAGTGTTATTGTATTTATGGGAGGAAAAATTGTTCGGAAATCACTCGCCGGTATTATGGATGAAGCAGACCTGGAGGTGATTGATGAAATGCTTGAAATTTTAAACCGCAACCGAAAAGAGAACTGGATTGATGTACATAATCTTCGTGTGATTAAATACGGAACAACGTATCATATCGATAGTCACGTAACGCTACCCTGGTACATCGATTTAAAAATGGCGCATCATCAAATAGAGGAGATGGCTAAAATCATTGAATCCGAAGCGCAGAATGATGTGGAGTTTTTTATTCATACCGACCCCTGTACCGATGACTCCTGCGCAATTTGTGAAATAAAAGATTGTCCTGCCCGCAAGATGAAATTCGAAAAGAAAATCAACTGGAGCAGGACAACCCTGCTTGCTAACCTTAAACACACCCGCGATACGCAATCCTGATCAATGATCCTAATGTTGGATTATAATTTTGCACAAGGAATCGTTTTTACTGCATTTAAATAGATATTTTTTGACTATTCTTCAATATATTAATAGTGGCAAAATCTGCTCAAAGTTCTGTTTTCAGTAAAAAAATAGAGGAATTCAAATTCATTGTAACTTCGAACTCCAAAAAAAAAAGCATCGACCATTAAAGTGCGACGCTTTTTTTATTTCAAATAAGATTACTTCTTCGTTTTGCAGGTGCTAATTCCAAACGGCAGGTACAAAGGACAAAATCCAACCAAAGCCGTCAAAGCAAATACAGCCCCAAGAATAAGAAGAACCAAACCAAGTGTTCCTTCAACCGAGTGGGTAAAATAAAGTACAGCAAATACTACTGCAACAAGGATGCGTACTACGCGATCGATGTTTCCTACGTTTTGTTTCATTTTTTTTGAGTTTGTGGTTAACGATTCAAAAGAGCAGTACAATTGATGTATATACAGTGATTGAAGTCACAAAGAGGAACTGACCTTCATCAGTTATTGCTTTTTAATTTCGTTCCAGGTGCGGTACATCGCTTCTTGTTTCGGACGGTTCGCTTCTATTTCCCTCAGTGGTTCGCAGGGTTTGAGACTGGCATACAATTCCGAAGGAAGTTGCTGATACAATTTAGTTCCCTTGCTTTTCCAATTGATCATATCGTCGGAAACTTCCTTGGCAACCCGTGCAGGATTTCCTACAATAAGTTGACGAGCCGGAAAAGTGCTGTCTGCAGGAATAAAAGTAAGAGCGCCAACAATGCATTCATCACCGAGGGTGACATTATCCATCACCACCGCATTCATTCCGATTAAGCAATTTTTACCAATTACACCGCCGTGAATAATGGCACCGTGACCAATATGCGCCGATTCTTTTAAATGAACGGTAACGCCGGGAAACATGTGAATGGTGCAATTCTCCTGAATGTTGCAGCCATCTTCAATGATTATCATTCCCCAATCGCCGCGAATGGCAGCTCCGGGACCAACATATACATTTTTTCCGATGATGACGTTTCCTGTTACGCAGGCTTGCGGATGCACAAAAGAGCTTTCGTGCACTACGGGAATAAATCCATTGAATTCGTAAATCATCGTTTCAAAATTTAATTCCGACCAATTGGTTACCGGTCAGTTTCGGAATAATTGAATTAATAAACGGGTTCCTGGAGATAAGGAGTAGCCGGCGCACTTTCGAACGCACGGTTTTTCGTTTTCTTCAGATAAGAAATATAAGCATTTAAAATTTTCATGCACTCAGCATGTTTGTTTCTGAAATCATCGAGTGTGTTTTCAGTAATATAACCTTCGTCGTGGGCTATGATCAAATGCTCCAGCGTTTCCATTAAGGAACCACGCGATTGGCGACAAAACTGAATGTTTTCCAAATGATGAAAACGTCCGAATCCTTCAGCAATGGCACTGGTTACAGCGCGCGATGAACGTAATAACTGACTTTGTAATTTGTGATTTTCGGTTTGTGGTAATGATTTAACAAGACTTGAAATCTCTTGTCTGAACTCTCTGCACTTCTTATACACATCGAGGTCTTCGAATGTTTTAAGCATACTCATAAAATAGATTTTTGATAGTGATGTATGAACTATTGACCGGTAACCAATGGTCAGATTTTTTCAATAATAACAGCATAGCCTTGTCCAACACCAATACACATCGTACATAATGCATATTTTTTATTGGTACGTTGCAATTCAATTGCAGCAGTTTGCACAATACGGGTTCCACTCATTCCCAGTGGATGACCAAGAGCAATAGCTCCTCCATTGGGATTAATGCGCGGATCATTATCGGCAAGACCCATTGCACGCGTACAGGATAAAACCTGTGCGGCAAAGGCTTCGTTTAATTCCAAAATATCGATTTGATCTAAAGTTAATCCCGCACGCTCCAGTGCTTTTTGAGAGGCGTAAACAGGACCAATCCCCATTATGCGAGGTTCAACACCTGCAACGGCAGATGATACAATTCGTGCAATAGGTTTCAGATTGTTTTTCTTTAAACCATCTTCCGATGCAAGCAACATGGCAGCAGCTCCATCGTTCAATCCGGAAGCATTACCTGCTGTTACACTTCCATCTTTACGAAATGCGGGACGCAATTTTCCCAATGATTCCATATTGGTATTGGCCTTTATGAATTCGTCGGAAGAAAATAATAGTGGATATCCTTTTCGTTGTGGAATGGAAACTGCTGCAATCTCTTGTGCCAGTCTTCCATTTGCTGTTGCAGCAGCTGCTTTTTGTTGCGACCACATGGCAAAAGCGTCTTGTGCCTCTCGTTCTATTTTGTAGAGATCAACTAAATTTTCAGCAGTTTCTCCCATGCCATCCGTTCCATACATGCTTTGCATTTTCGGATTAATAAAACGCCATCCGAAACTGGTATCATACATTTGCTGATCACGACCAAATGCTCCCGATGCTTTGGAAATCACCCATGGACCACGCGTCATATTTTCTACGCCACCTGCAATATAAATATCTCCATTGCCGGATTGTATTCCCCGACTGGCATTGATAATGGCCGACATCCCCGATGCGCAGAGACGGTTTACGGTTTCACCGGGAACGGTGTAAGGTAATCCTGCCAATAAAAGTGCCATACGCGAAACATTCCGGTTGTCCTCACCAGCCTGGTTTGCACAACCCATAATCACATCTTCAATTAAAGCAGGATCTAAGGATGGATTGCGTTGAATTAATTCTGCCAAAACAAAAGCACCCAAATCATCTGTGCGAACAGCGGATAATGTTCCACCAAAATTTCCGATCGGAGTACGGATAGCATCAACAATAAATGCGTCTTTCATAAACTATTTTTTTTTCGCCGAAGTGAGATTTCTAAATCTGTAACCATTCCTGAGAAGTGCGATAAACAGTGCCCCGGAAAGAGGCTACAAGTTTACCATTTTGATTGGTAATGTCCACTTCATACAATGCTATTTTATTCGAGATATTTTTTTCAACAGCGCGCGCTGTCAGAATGTCGCCTTCATGCACTGGAGCTAAATGAGAAATGGCAGTTTCTACACTTACACATTTTCTTCCATGCGAATTCGAAGCAAAAGCCAATGCACTGTCGGCCAGTGAATAGGTGAGTCCTCCATGCGCAATGGAAAATCCATTCAGCATTTCTGCTCTGATTTTCATCCTCAACACCGAAATTCCGGGACCATCCTCAATGCGTTCTATTCCCAGCCATTGACTATAGGGATCCTTGTTATACATTAAATCCACAATTGCGGTTGCTTTAGAAATCGGATCCATCTTAAAAATTTTAGGTTAAAAGTAAGGAACGTTTCTGAAATGATTATTTTCAAGAAAACATTTGAGCTATGTCGGCCTATTTCAGCAAGGAATTCAGTAAGTTTTTTATTGAGTTAGCACCCAATAACAATAAAGATTGGTTCGATGCCAATCGCGATCGCTATGAAGAATTTGTAAAAAAACCATTCAGAGCCTTTACGGAAAAAATGATCGAAGGAATTTCCAAAGCAGATCCGCGTGTTAAAGTAAGCGCTTCAGAATCGATCTTCCGGATTAACCGCGATATTCGTTTTTCAAAAGATAAATATCCCTATAAAATGCACATGGCAGCAGCCATTTCTCATGCAGGAAAAAAGATGCCGGATGTTTCCGGATTTTATTTTCAATTATCTCCGGAGGGAATTCAGATTTATCAGGGAGCTTATTTTATTGAAACGCCGACTTTACACCGTTTGCGTGAATATATCGTAAGGGAGAAAAAGACCTTTAAGAAATTAATTTCTGCCAAAAAATTCACCGATACTTATGGTGGAATTCAAGGTGATGGAAATTCGCGTTTAAGTGGCGAGATAAAAAAAGCGGCAGAAGAATTACCCATGCTGGCTGCGAAAAATTTCTATTGGGGCGCGATGCTTCCGGCAAAAACAATTCTGGCTGCTGATCTCGATAAACAATTAATGGATCATTACAAAGCTGGAAAAGCGTTGGGTGATTTTCTCGATGAGGGAATGAAATAAAAAGGAATTCAGATTTTATCTTTCGAATTCTTCAGAATCTGAAAGAGTAAATCGCGCGCACGGAATAATTGTGCTTTTACGGTTCCCAATGGTAAATCCAGTTGCTCTGCAATTTCTTCATAAGCTAATTGCTGGAAATAACGCATTTCGATTAACTGACGATAACGTGGTTTTAATTTCTGCACCACATCGCGCATCAGTTTTTCTTTCTGTTGTTTTATGGCCGTTTCCTCCGGATCCAGTGCATCCGATTTTAAATCGATATACATTTCATCTCCATCGTCGCCCGAAATTGCGGAGTCGATCGACAAAGTATTTTTCTTTTTCTTGCGGATAAAATCGATGCAATTGTTCGAAGCAATTTTGAATAACCAGGTAGAAAATGCAAAATTGGGTGTGTACAAATCCAAACGGTTAAATGCTTTACCAAAGGCTTCTATGGTTAAATCATCCGCATCGTCTTTGTTGTTCACCATTTTCAGCAGCATGAAATAAATGGAGTCGCGGTAACGATCCATCAATTCGGCAAATGCCGCCTGCTCACCTTCCCTGGCTTTTAATACCAGTTGGTAATCATATCGGGCTTTGTCCGACAGGTTTTCGTAGCCTTCTTCTAATTCCATTTGTCTGCTTTCACAAATTTATTCGAAATGTGTATCACCGGGTGAAGAACTAACAGGACCCATTCAAAAACAGGAACCCATAACAATAAATCCTTATCCCCCAGCTTACGCATCGATCGGCTAAAGATAACCATTTGAACCACCAGCCGAAGGAATAAAAGTCCCAAAATAATTAAGATGTATTTGTTCAAAACAAGTAGGATAATCGCCGAAATCACTAAAATGAGGAAACTAATCGGAAACAACAGGAGCATCAGCTTGTGCAAAAAGCGATAGTGCGGGGCAGTGGTAAAGTGACGTTTCTTCTGGCGAAACCAATCGATAAACCGCTGTTTGGGCATGGAAACGATGTGCGCACCGGGCTCCGGCATGATTACCGTTGTTTTCTTTTTTGCCGCTTCATTGATGAACAAATCATCATCGCCACTCGAAATATGATAATGCTTTTTAAATCCGCTCACTCTGAAAAAAACTTCCTTTTTGTACATCAGATTGCGACCTACCCCCATATACGGAATTCCGGCTTTTGCCATGGATAAATATTGCATCCCGGCCCATAAGGTATCGAAACGAATCAGCTTGTTGAGCATTCCTTTTTCTCTGCTGTACGGACTATATCCCAACACCACTTCCGAATCCTCTTTCCGGCTTTCAATCATTTCCCGTATCCAGTTAACGCTAGTCGGTTTACAATCGGCATCCGTTAGCAGTAACCACTCGTTTTTTGCACCCTTAATTCCAATGGTGAGCGCCATTTTTTTACCATAATGCTCGTGATTGGATTCTTCAATGTTGATCACTTTCAGATTGCTGTACTTCACCTGAAAGGCTTTTAGAATTTCTTTGGTATCGTCCCACGAACGATCATTCACTACCACCACCTCAAAATCGGGATAATCCTGATCGAAGATATAAGGGAGGTTTTCAATGAGCTTGCTCGACTCCGAACGGGCGCAAATAATAATGGAAACCGGATCAAGACGAAGCGATTCTTTCTTGGTACGCGAAAAGGCTAATCGTCCAAACCAATTGAAAAAGAACAACAACTGAATAAAAAGAGCTGTCGAAAAAACAATCAGTAAAATTTCTGGAAGTCCCATCTTGGATTCGGTATAGAAGCAAAATCGGACAAAAGTACCAATCTCAAATAGTTGTTATCTTTGGCCTTGCAGAATTTTTCAACAATATGCAATTCGAACTACAAGCCAAGGATCCCGGATCAAAAGCAAGAGCAGGAATGGTCAGAACTGATCATGGGGACATTCCTACACCCATTTTTATGCCTGTGGGTACACAAGGTTCGGTAAAGGCCGTACACCAGCGTGAATTAAAAGAAGATATCGGCGCTAAAATTATATTGGGCAATACCTATCATTTGTATTTACGTCCAGGACTAGGTCTGCTCGAAAAGGCGGGGGGATTGCATCGTTTTATGCATTGGGATGGACCTATTTTAACCGATAGCGGCGGATATCAGGTTTACTCTTTAAGCGATAACCGCAAAATCAAAGAAGAAGGGGTTACTTTTCGCTCTCATATTGATGGATCCAAACATTTGTTCAGTCCGGAAAAAGTAATGGATATTCAGCGTAAAATCGGAGCAGATATCATAATGGCTTTCGATGAATGCACGCCCTATCCCTGCGAGTATGAATATGCGCGACAAAGCATGGAAATGACTCATCGCTGGTTAAAACGTTGTTGCGAACGGTTTGATCAAACAGAACCCTTGTATGGATATTCGCAAACCTTATTTCCCATTGTACAGGGTTCGGTTTACGAGGATCTGCGTAAGCGCTCTGCCGAAACCATTGCATCGTTTAACCGCGAAGGAAATGCGATTGGGGGATTATCGGTTGGTGAGCCCGAAGAAGAACTGTACAAACACACCGAGCAGGTTTGTGAAATACTTCCGGCCGATAAACCACGTTATTTAATGGGAGTCGGAACTCCGGTCAACTTACTTGAAGCGATTGCTTTGGGTGTGGATATGTTCGACTGCGTAATGCCTACCCGTAATGCACGCAATGGAATGTTGTTTACCAGTGAAGGAATAATAAATATCCGCAACGAAAAGTGGAAAGACGATTTAAGTCCGATCGATCCCAACGGAACGGCTTATGTCGACCAATTCTATACACGGGCCTATTTACGTCACCTCACCATTGCCGGTGAAATGCTCGCGGCTCAAATTGCAAGTATTCATAATCTGGCCTTTTATCTCTGGCTGGTGGGAGAAGCACGCCGTCATATTATAGATGGCGATTTCACCACCTGGAAAAATGCTATGATTCCGAAGCTGAAAAATCGTTTATGATCAATAAACTCGATCGCTATATCATGAGAAGGTTCCTCGGGACATTCTTCTTTATCATGACCATGCTCATGTCGATAGCGATTGTGTTCGATTTTGCGGAAAAAGTAGATGACTTTATCAATTTCGGCGCTCCGGTAAACGAACTGATTTTCGATTACTATATGAATTTTGTATTCTTCTATGGCAATCAATTCAGTTTCCTCATCATATTTATTTCGGTCATTTATTTCACTTCAAAAATGGCCAACAACAATGAACTAATTGCAATTTTAAGCAGTGGCGTTTCTTATAACCGGATGTTGCGCCCCTTTATGCTCGCTGCATCATTTTTAGTGATTTCCTCCATTTTTCTCAATCATTTTGTACTGCCGAAATCCAATAAAGTACGACTGGAATTCGAAGAGAAATACGCACACAATTTATTGTCGCTCGTCAATATCCACCGCGAAGTGGAAAAGGGAGTGATCGTATATTTCAATAATAACCACTATGGATACCTCGACGGATTTTGCATGGAAAAATGGGAAGACGGCGAGCTGAAAAGTGTCATGAATGCACAACGGGCATATTATGATACGCTGCAGGCAAAATGGACCTTAACCTTTTATTTCACCCGATACCTGGGTGATGATCACGACTCCATTTTGAGAGGTGATAAAGTGGATACGGTCTTTAATTTTGCGCCCAAAGATTTGGGTTACCGCAACGAATTTGCATCCTCCATGACCACACCGGAATTGCGCCGTTTCATTGCCGAGGAAAAAGCAAAAGGAAGTGCAAAAGTGGTGTTTTCGGAAATCGAATTGCATTTGCGTACTTCGTATCCCATTGCCGCCTATATTTTAACGCTTATTGGCGTAAGTGTTGCTGGAAGAAAAACCAGAGGAGGGATGGGATTAAATATTGCCATTGGAATGTTGATGGCGGTCAGTTATATTTTCAGTATGAAAATCACCACCGTGGCGGCTACCAATGCAGGATTAAATCCCTCGATTGCGGTGTGGATACCGAATGTGATTTTTCTGTTATTAACCATTCCGCTTTACAGGATGGCACAGAAATAATCAGGACCACTTTCCACTATAATTTTTAGCCTCAAAATAATCGGAAACATCCGGATTTTTATGGGGAAATATCCCGAATAAAGTACTTCCGCTACCTGTCATGGACGCATAAATGGCTCCCATTTCATAAAGCATTTCTTTATCGGATTTTAAATCGGGAAACCTGGAAAATGCGCTGATCTCAAAATCGTTTTTCAAATAATTTTTCCATTCGCCAATAGGGAATTGTTGAACGATTTGAAGACTTGAATAAGCGGGTACCGATGGTTGAATTCCGGAATATGCTTCTGCCGTTCCAATATGAAGATTTGGATTGGTAAGGTAAATGGAATAAGAGGAAAGATCGAGCTCAATGGTCGACATCCGCTCGCCTCTGCCTTCCACATGTGCAGGAAGATTACGAATGAAAAACGGACAATCACTTCCCAATTGTGCTGCAAATTTTTCCATTTCTTCAATGGATAATTGCAGTGAAAACAATTCATTGAGCGCTTTAATCATGAATGCACCATCAGAACTTCCCCCACCTAAACCGGCGCCCATCGGAATCAGTTTGTGCAAATAAACTTCTACTGCAGGAATGGAATAATTTTGTTGCAGAAGAGCGAGTGCTTTTACCAGTAAATTATTCGTTGATTCACCCGGAATGTGAAGTCCGGAATAATGAAATGAACTTGCATCTTTCGTGGAAGGAACCAGCTCTAAAACATCTTTCCAGTCAACCGGATAAAAAACACTGTCGATATCGTGATAACCATCGGGTCGTTTACGAAGGACATTTAATCCCAGATTGATTTTGGCATTCGGAAAGGAGATCATGCCTCAAAAATGCAGATTTTTTACTGGAATAAATACGACCTTTTGGCAGATGAACTGTTCTTTTTCCGACAAATTCTGCCATTTTCCTTCAACGGCCTGCTTTTTGAACCCTGAATGCCAGTTGCCGACACGAAACGTCGATGTTTTTTCAAATTATTGTTTTTCAATGATTTGTTCTGTCATTTTACGTTAGGTGCTTGCATAATATTTGATTATTTTTGTGGCCTTTAATACACACCTTAAACATGTTAGGATTACTTAAGAAAATTTTCGGGAACAAAACGGACAAGGACATTGCTGAAATCCGTCCCTATGTAGATAAAGTCAATCAGGAATTTGCAAAACTAGCTTCATTGTCGCACGATGAATTGCGTGCAAAAACAGAAGCGCTGAAAGTTAAAATTGCAGCGTTTGTACTTCCGGAAGAACAAAAAGTGCTCGAATTAAAAAATCGCGCCAATGCATCTTCCGATATGGAAGAAAAAGAACGTCTTTTCGAAGAAGTTGAAAAGATGGAAAAAATCGTGGATGAAAAACTGGAAGTGATTTTGTTGGAAATTCTTCCCGAAGCATTCGCCATTGTAAAAGACACTGCCCGTCGCTTTAAAGAGAATCCGGAAATCATTGTTACGGCGAGTGAATTCGATAAGAATTTAAGTGTTAAATCAGGCCTAGTCACCATTAATGGTGATAAAGCTACCTGGAAAAATTCCTGGCAAGCTGCAGGGAATACGATTACCTGGGACATGGTTCACTATGATGTGCAGTTGATTGGTGGTGTAGCACTGCATCAGGGAAAAATTTCTGAGATGCAAACCGGTGAGGGTAAAACGCTGGTAGCAACATTACCTATTTTCCTCAATGCACTTGCAGGAAAAGGTGTGCATGTGGTAACGGTGAATGACTACCTGGCAAAACGTGACTCCGAATGGAATGGTCCTATTTTTATGTTCCATGGTTTGTCGGTGGATTGCATCGATAAGCATGAACCGAATTCAGAAAAAAGAAGAAACGCTTACCGTGCCGATATCGTTTACGGAACCAACAATGAATTTGGTTTCGATTATCTCCGCGATAACATGGCCACTAATATCGATAGCCTCGTGCAACGTAAATTGCATTTTGCTATTGTGGATGAGGTTGACTCCGTATTGATCGATGATGCGCGTACTCCGTTGATTATTTCGGGTCCAACACCTAAAGGCGACAAACATGAGTTTTACGAATTAAAACCGAAAATCGAACGCCTGGTCAACGAGCAGAGAAAATTTATCAACCTCTGTTTAACGGATGCAAAAAAATCATTCTCATCACTCGGTGAAGATGGAAAAGGAAGTCTCGATAAAGAAACTTCAGAAAAAGGCGGAATGGCCTTGTTGCGTGCTTATCGCGGATTACCTAAAAATAAAGCACTGATTAAATTTTTATCGGAGCCTGGGGTAAAAGCACAATTGCAAAAAACAGAAAATTATTACCTGGCAGATCATCAAAAAGAAATGCCGAAAGTGGATAAGGAATTGTATTTCGTTATCGACGAGAAAAATAATCAGATTGAATTAACCGATAAGGGAATTGAATTGTTATCCTCCGGTGAGGATTCCAATTATTACATTCTGCCTGATGTTGGTTCCGAGATCGCAAAAATTGAAAATTCAAGTTTAAGTCCCGAACAAAAAATCGAAGCCAAAGATGCGTTGACTTTCGATTATACCGTAAAGGCAGAACGTATTCACACCATGAATCAATTACTCCGTGCTTATGCGATGTTTGAGCGCGATGTGGAGTATGTGATTATGGATGGAAAAGTTAAAATTGTAGATGAGCAAACAGGTCGTATTATGGAGGGGCGCCGTTATTCCGACGGATTGCACCAGGCGATTGAGGCGAAAGAAAATGTGAAGGTGGAAGCTGCAACGCAAACTTATGCGACTATTACATTACAGAATTATTTCCGGATGTACCACAAGTTAGCGGGTATGACCGGTACTGCAGAAACTGAAGCAAAAGAATTCTGGGATATCTATAAACTGGATGTGGTTTGTATCCCAACCAACCGTGCTATTTCGAGAAAAGACCAAAATGATTTGGTATTTAAAACAGCACGCGAAAAATACAATGCCGTTATTGATGAAGTTGCAAAACTCAGAGAGGCGGGTCGACCAGTCCTGGTAGGTACTACCTCCGTAGAAATTTCTGAATTACTCAGCCGCATGCTGAAATTGAGAAATATTCCGCATCAGGTATTGAATGCTAAAATGCATCAAAAAGAAGCAGAAGTAGTAGCACTTGCCGGTTTAGCAGGTACAGTAACCATCGCTACGAATATGGCAGGTCGTGGTACCGATATTAAACTCGGTCCCGGTGTTAAAGATGCAGGAGGTTTGGCCATTATCGGAACAGAACGACATGAATCACGTCGTGTCGACCGACAGCTGCGTGGTCGTGCGGGTCGTCAGGGAGATCCCGGATCATCACAGTTTTTCGTTTCACTCGAAGATAACCTGATGCGCTTATTCGGATCGGAACGAATTGCAAAAATGATGGACCGTCTCGGAATGAAAGAAGGAGAAGTCATTCAACACGGAATGATTACGAAATCCATCGAACGAGCTCAGCGTAAAGTAGAGGAAAACAACTTTGGTATCCGTAAACGATTGCTGGAATACGACGATGTAATGAACGTTCAGCGTAAAACCATTTACTCGAAACGTAAAAACGCATTGTATGGCGATCGTTTGGATATTGATTTAGCCAATATGTTCTACGATGTAGCCGATGCAGTTACAGGTGAATTCCACGACCTTCGCGATTTCGAAGGATTCCGTTTCGAATGTTTACGCACATTGGCGGTTGACTCGCCGGTGACTGAAGAGGAATTTGTTTCCAAAGACAGCAATGAAATTGCACAGTTGCTTTTTGAAGAAGCAATGAAAACGTACGGACGAAAAACCGAACATGCCATGGAGCGTGTTTATCCGGTAGTGAAAAATGTTTTCGAAACACAAGGCTCGCAGTTTGAAAATATCATGATTCCATTTACGGATGGATTCAAAACATTACAGACTGTTGTCAACCTCAGAGAAGCGTATGAAAGTGGCGGACGCGCAGCTTTGCGTACAGTGGAGAAATCGGTGATGCTTGCGATTATCGATAATGAATGGAAAGAACATTTGCGCGAAATGGACGACCTGAAACAGAATGTTCAGCAGGCCGTTTATGAACAAAAAGATCCTTTGGTGATTTACAAACTGGAGTCGTATGAATTGTTCAAGCAAATGATCAATCGCTTCAATAAAGAAGTTATTTCATTCCTGATTAAAGCACAATTACCAATCGGAAATAACGAGCCGGTTAAACAAGCACCTGCTCCACGCCAGGAAGCTCCGAAAAATATTCAGACCTCACGCACCGAAGTTCCTCAATATTCTAATCCGAATTCAGGAGCGAACGGACCGGAAAAAGTGAAATCGGCACCTATTCGTGTAGAGAAGAAAATCGGACGTAACGATCCTTGTCCTTGTGGCTCCGGAAAAAAATACAAAAACTGTCACGGTACAGAAGAATAAACAAGTCCCGCCTCGTGCGGGATTTTTTTTCATTCACCATGAAAATATGTTTTAACATTTTATTCCTTCTTTATTCATCCGTGTTAATTGCACAATCGATGAATACAGATGTGCTATTGGGAGATTTTGTTTTAAGAGGAGATACTTTGTATGTATCGGGACTAAAAAATATTCATCCTGGTCACAAAGGATACGATAACCAACCCTCCTTTTCTTCCAATGGAGACCGGATTTTATTTTCGGCGCAAACGGCCGACTCCACCACCAATATTTTTTATTATGATGTGAAGTCGGGCAAAACAATGCTATACGCTAATTCGCCCCAAACTTCAGAATACAGTCCTGCTTTTTATCTCCATGAAAAATCCGTCACCTGCGTTCGGGTAGAGGAAGATCAAACTACACAGCGGATCTGGACTTTCAGTAAAAATGGAAAAAAAGAAAAATGCTTGTTTCCGGAAATCGATTCGGTAGGTTATTATCAGCTTAGCGATAATGGCGATCTGTTCGCATTTATATTGGGTAAATCCGAATTTCATTCCCTGCGCTATTATGAAAATGGGAAAAAGGAATTGATAATTGCAGATTCAGTGGGAAGATGTTTTTTTTATGATGAGGCCATAGAAGTGGTAGATGGCGAAAGCATACAAATGGCACCTCCATGTGTGTTTTTTTCAAAATATAATGCAAAGGGACAACTTGGTATTTACATCTGGTACGTCAATGATTTTTCGGGTGGAACGAATTATTGTCTTTCTCCTTCCATGCCGGAAAAAGCAATGGATTTTATTTCTTACTCCAACTCATTTATTTGTAGTTCACCCGAAGGATTTTTTATTCTTGATTTTGCCACCGGAGAATGGAATCCATTAATACTGATAAGCGATGTCAACATCAAGGGTGTAACCCGGTTTAAAATTCATGCTGCAACGGGAAAAATTGCACTTGTAGTTTCAGAGTAAACAAAAGCGTTGTAACAAGGATTCATGTTGCGGGAATTGTTGAATCATTTCGGTTTTTTTCGCCAATATAAAATCCCTGAAATCAAACCCCGGAGCTACTGCGCAGGATACCAAAATAAATTCTCCTGAAATGACTTCTGCTGCAAACCAGGTGTTTTTTGGAATTACAATTTGCAGCTGTTCATTGTTCTCCGGATAACACCCTATATCGGAATAGCTATACGTTCCATTTTCAGAAATGAAATGTATGCGACCGGTTCCTCCGTTATGCCAATACCAGATTTCGTCGGATGATAAAATATGAAAATGAGAACGGGATTTTTGGTCGAGCAAAAAATAGATACTGGTCATGTAATTTCTCCGACCTTCCTTCTGGTTTAATGTCGCGGGAATTTCTTCCTCACTCCGAAAAATCTCCTTGAAATAACCTCCTTCGGGGTGGGCGGTTAAAGCAAGTTTTTCAATCCAGTAACGACTATCCTTCTCCATTGTTCACAATTTTTATTTCTTGTCCAAATCTTCTTATTATCCGCCTATTTTCCTATTCCTGACTTCACTATTTTTACACTATGACGGCAGATGAAGCTAAAAAACGAATTGATCAGCTTACAGAAGAGCTGAACCATCACAATTATTTGTATTACGTAAAAAGCGAACCTTCCATTAGCGATTTCGATTTTGATATGCTTCTGGAGGAATTGATTCGTCTCGAGGCGCAATACCCGGAATGGATGCATGCCGATTCGCCCAGTCAGCGCGTCGGTGGAGATATCACGAAAGATTTTCCGGTGGTGCGTCATCAATATCCCATGATGTCGCTTTCCAATTCCTATTCCCGCGAAGAAATTGTGGAATTCGAAAACCGTATCAAGAAACTGATCGATGGCGAAATCGAATATGTGTGTGAATTAAAATACGATGGTGTTGCTATTTCGGTGGCTTATGAGAACGGAAAATTTCTGAGGGCGGTCACCCGTGGTGATGGCGAACAGGGTGAAGATATTTCTCCAAATGTAAAAACCATCCGGTCTATTCCGCTTCGTTTACATAAAGGGGATTACCCTGCTCATTTCGAAATAAGAGGTGAAATATATTTTCCCAGAGCTAATTTCGAAAAATTGAACAAAGAGCGTGAAGAAGCAGGCGAACCTTTATTTGCAAATCCCCGCAATACAGCTTCAGGTACACTAAAATTGCAGGATTCAGCGATTGTGGCTAAGCGCGGACTCGATTGTTTCCTCTATGGAATGGCCGGTGAAAATCTCCCGTTTAAAACGCATTTCGAAAGTATTCAGTCGGCCGGTAATTGGGGATTTAAAGTTCCCAAAGTGGAGGATCAGTTTATACGGGTATGCAAATCGATTTCTGAGATAATGGAATTTATCGATTGGTGGGATGAAAAACGAAAATCATTGTGGTTCGATATCGACGGGATTGTGATTAAAGTGAATGATTATCGTCAACAACAGGAACTCGGTTTTACCGCAAAATCTCCGCGTTGGGCTATTGCGTATAAATTCAAAGCAGAGCAGGTTTCAACAACACTGGAAAGTATTTCCTATCAGGTAGGAAGAACGGGTGCCATCACACCGGTGGCTAATTTAACGCCTGTTTTATTAGCGGGCACCATGGTGAAAAGGGCTTCTTTGCACAATGCCGACCAAATGGAAAAATGGGATCTACATCACCATGATACAGTTTTTGTAGAGAAGGGTGGCGAAATAATTCCAAAAATTGTGGGCGTGGATCTTGCTAAACGAACGTCGCATGCTCATCGTTTTATTTTTCCGGATAAATGTCCCGAATGCGGAAGCATGCTTCAACGAAAAGAAGGAGAAGCACAGCATTTTTGTCCCAATGAAAGTGCTTGTCCTCCACAAATCAAGGGTAAAATGATTCATTTTACTTCACGCAAGGCCATGGATATTGAAGGACTCGGTGAAGAAACGATTGAGCAATTGTATGGTGCGGGACTCATCCGTGATATCGGCGATATCTATGAGCTGAAAAAAGAGCGGTTGTTACCCTTGGAACGAATGGCGGAAAAGTCGGTGAATAATCTTTTGGCGGGAATAGAACAGTCCAAATCAGTTCCTTTTGAACGCGTACTTTTTGCTTTGGGAATTCGCTTTGTAGGCGAAACGGTAGCCAAAAAACTGGCGCGTCATTTTCTGTCCATCAGCAAACTTTCTGCTGCGCGACTGGAAGAATTGACCGCTGTTGAAGAAATTGGTGAAAAAATAGCGCAAAGTGTACGAGAATGGTTCGATGAGCCGGTAAATTTGCATTTAGTCGATCGGTTAAAACAGGCGGGACTCCAACTCGAAGTGGATCCTGAATCCGTAAAACCGAAAGGGAATAAGCTGAAAGGAATGAGTATTGTTGTTTCGGGCGTATTTCAATCTTTTTCGCGCGATGGAATTAAAGAGGTGATTGAAATTAACGGAGGAAAAGCCAGTGGATCGGTTTCCAAAAAGACAAGCTTTTTACTTGCAGGGGAAGAGGCCGGACCAAGTAAACTGGAAAAAGCGAAAGAACTGGGAGTGAAAATTATTACGGAAGAAGAATTTAAGCAATTGCTTGCATAATGTTCGAAGGAATTAAACGGAAAATCGGCTTGCGCCAGATGCGTTCGGAGTATAAAAATCTCCGGAGGGTAGGGAAGGTGTTTAATCTTTCCACGGCTCAATCTGTGGCGCTGATTTACCAATGCGATTCCGAAGAAAAACTGGAACAGGTAAAAAAATATGTTCGTCACCTGAAAGAAGAACACGGAATAAAAAAATTAATGGCGCTCGGATTTGTCAATGAAAAAACATTACCCGAATACGCCAAGGCAAAACTTGATCTCGATTTCTTTTGTCAGGCAGATCTGTCCTGGAATCTTCGGCCTTCAGGCAATGCCGTCAGAAATTTTTGCAGTGAATCTTACGATATTCTCATCGATCTGGAGAAAGATGAAATCGTTCCATTGCGACATATCCTCAATAAATCGAAATCGCGGTTTAAAGTCGGCTATTTTACCGAACAGTTCGGGAATTATTACGATTTTATGCTGGATGTAAAATCCACCGAAATGCTCGATTATATTGCACAAGTCAATCACTATTTATCCATCATCAATAAAGTATCATGAAAAAAGGATTTCGTGGCATGGGCGTGGCCGTTATCACCCCTTTTAACAAGGAAGGTGAAGTTGATTTTGCTGCATTACAGCGAATCCTCGAAAATCTGATAAGCAACGGTACCGACTATCTGGTCATTCAGGGTACAACCGGCGAATCGGTAACACTCACCGAAAGTGAACAACGTGCGGTGCTCGATTTTGCCATTGAGATCAATAACAAACGTCTGCCACTTGTTTATGGGGTAGGAGGAAATAATACCAAGGACATCGTTGAAACATTAACCAGTTTCGACTTTACGGGAGTGGATGCTATTTTAAGTGTTAGTCCCTACTACAATAAACCAACACAAGAAGGAATTTATCAGCATTACAAAGCGCTGGATGCCGTTACACCTCGTCCCATTATTCTTTACAACGTACCGGGAAGAACGGGGAGAAATATGCAGGCAGAAACTACTTTGCGTATTGCCAGAGAATGTAAAAATGTAATCGCCATTAAAGAAGCATCCGGAAGTTTTAATCAGATCATGTCCATCATACAGGAAAAACCAAAAGATTTTTTGGTCATCTGTGGCGATGATGCCATTGCTTTGCCCACCTGCTCCATTGGTGCAGATGGTGTTATTTCGGTGGTGGGAAATGCATTTCCAAAAGAGTTTTCTCAAATGATTCATTTCGCATTCGATCAAAAATATATCGAGGCGGCTCAAATCCATTACAATTTGCTCGATATTATTCAGCACTTGTTTGTAGAAAGCAATCCTTCCGGAGTAAAAGAAGTGATGAAGTTCCAGGGAATTTGTCAGAATTATACCCGACTACCCATCGTTCCTGTCTCTGAAGAGACCTCCAAAAAAATCTATTCGCTGCTGGCGGCTTGTCCTTACGTTAAAATCTGATGAGTTTCGTTTCCAGTAACCGTACTTCCTTTTATATCCTGTTGGGTTGTTTGGCACTCTACCTTCTCCTTAGCTTGTTTTACACGGAGAAATCAGAGCAAAAAGATCAAAAACCGGTTATACAACAGCCGGTTCAAAACGATAGCCTGCCGGATTAATTTGTTTAAAAAAAGCATGAAATTGTAAAGGGGCTTTGTCTAAATTTGAAAGCTATTTGTCCTTATGAAATTTCGCTATTTTCCTTTCGTTATCCTCCTGCTGGTTGCTTCGTGCAAACCCAGCGTTAAACCGGTAAAACCGGAAGCATCTTATGATCCTCCTAAAACGGAATTCGACAGGGAATTATCCTATATCAATATTCCCATGGAAATCGCTTTGTCCGATATCCAGAAACAAATTAACGCTTATGTAAAGGGTGTGTTGTATGAGGACAACAGTTTTACGGATAACGATAACGATGGACTCAAATGCAAAGTGAAAAAATATTCCGACATCATTGTCGAGGGTTTATCTAACAAAGTACGCTTAACCGTTCCACTCGATATTGCAGGTTCATATAAAGCTTTAGGGGTTAGCACCGATTTTAAGGGTGTACTAAAGGCAACCTACGTTACGCAAATTACATTGAAGGATAATTGGAAACTGGAGACCATAACCAAATCTGCAGGACATGAGTGGATAAAATCGCCGGCAATCGATTTGTATTTGTTCGAACTTCCGGTTACTTCCATTGCCGATGCCGCCTTGGAAGGACAGCAAGAATACATCGAAAAAGAAATCGATAAAGCAATTCGCGAATACGTTGATCTTAAAGAATACCTCAAAGATGTAGTCCGCGGTTTATATGAACCAATGTTATTATCCGAAACCTATAAAACCTGGTTTTGCCTTGAACCAAAGGAAATCTATACCTCACAAATAAACACCCAAAAAGGAATCATGCACATTTCACTGGGAATGAAAACGTATACCGAAACGCATATTGGACCCAAACCACCGCTCGGTGATACTACTTTTTTTCCTGCGATGAAAGTGATGGAAAAAATGCCGGATGATTTTAATGTGGGACTCGTAACACTCGTTAAATACCCGAATGCAGCAGCGCTGTTGAAAGAACAATATGTCGATAATCCCTACACCTACACCGAGGGAAAACGTTCGGTTACATTAACGCATATTGATTTATGGGGACAAGACAATCGTATGGTGATTGAGTGTGGATTAAAAGGATCCGTAAACGGAATGGTTTATTTATTGGGTACACCCGGATACGATTCATTAAGCCGGAATATCATTCTTAAAAATGTAGATTTCCATGTCGATACAAAAAACAAATTACTCAAATCGGCCAACTGGCTGCTCCACGGAAAATTTGCAAAAATCATGGAGAAAAACATGTATTTCGAAATGGGAAAACAATTGGATGCCTCTAAAAAAGATGCGCAAACGTATTTAACCAATTACGAAGTATCGAAAGGGATTCGCCTCAATGGGAAACTCACCGACTTAAGCACTAAAAAAGTTTACCTAACACCCGATGCCATTGTTGCGGTAGTAACTGCAAGTGGAAAATTAAGTGTAAAAGTAGAGGGAATGGAGTAATCTAATGCTGTTTTAGTTGCTCTTTACAATGGCTGCATAAATCTTCCGTTTCACCATCAATGGTGAGAATGGTTTCTGCGGCATCGCTCATTACACAACCCTTCGTTTTACAATGCGGAAGACCAAGCGTATGTCCCAATTCATGCACACACACTTTCCGGAATCGCTCCAGCTTTAATGGTTCACCTGCTCCGCGAGCACCCAAACGGTAATAACTCACCACACAGGTGGAACCCGGACAATATCCCAGTCCGAATACCCCCCAGTCCTTGTATTTCCATTTTGGTTCTTTGTTTTTTGTGCAGGAAATATCCATCGCTGTTATTCCAATCACCTTGTGATAAGGTTCCGTTCGTTCGCGATCCATGATTTGTAAAAGAGAATCTGCACGCAAACGCGAATTGGAAAAGGAAGATCGCGCACTCGATGGTGCAGGTTTCATTTCAGCAATGGTAACCCTCGCCGGATAATTTTTTTCAAGCGCAGATTGGCATGATTTCAAATACAACTCATCCACTGTTCCCCAGGGCTGAAGCAGAATTTCCATTTTACCGGAAGAGGGAATACCATTCGCATGGATAGGCTCATGGTTCTCAGGTGCACAGGAAATCATTGACGCTATAAAAAGCAGGAATGCTGAATATTTCATAGTTGAAAAATAAAAAAAGCCTCACCAATAACGATGAGGCTTTGATTATTCGCTAAGAATGAAAATTAAAGCGCGGCTTTGTAACGAGCAGCTACTGCATCCCAGTTTACAACATTCCACCAGTTCGCCATGTAGTCCGGACGCTTATTCTGGTATTTCAGGTAATAAGCATGTTCCCAAACATCACAACCCAAAATTGGTGTGCCTTTCACTTCGGCAATGTCCATTAATGGATTATCCTGATTTGGAGTAGAACAAATTGCAAGTGATTTGTCGGCTTTCACAATTAACCAGGCCCAACCGGAACCGAAACGTGTAGCACCGGCAGTGTTGAACTGGGTTTTAAAATCGTCGAACGATCCGAACGTTTTTGCAATAGCATCAGCTAATTCGCCGCTTGGATTTCCACCTTTATTCGGACCCATAATGTTCCAGAATAAATCGTGATTAAAATGTCCGCCACCATTGTTGCGAACAGCCATTGGAGCTTTTGAAATATTGGCAAGAATATCCATCATGGATTTTCCTTCCCATTCAGTTCCCTTAATGGCATTGTTCAGGTTGGTTACGTAAGCGGCATGGTGACGATCGTGATGTATTTCCATCGTCATTGCATCAATAAAAGGTTCCAATGCATTGTTGGCATATGGAAGAGGTGCGAGTTCAAATGACATAATAATTAAGTTTTTGGTTGAACAAATGTAACAGAATAACCATTTTTTCGAAAGAAAGTTCTGTTAAGCTATGTTTATAAAAAAATAATTCGCTGAAAAAAAGGGAGTTCACATTTTAAAAAGGCATCCTTGCCAAAGGAGCAATCTGTTGATCCGCAAAAATACCTTCGGCAAATTTAAAAGATCCGGCCATCGCAATCATGGCCGCATTATCGGTGCAATATTCAAATGGAGGAATATGTACACGCCAATTGTTCTCTTCACCCATTCGGGTGATGGCATTTCGCAAGCCTTTATTGGCACTAACACCACCGGCAATGGCAATGTCTTTTACCTTAAATTCCCTGGCTGCCTTTTTGAATTTTTTTAGCAGAATTTCGATGATGGTCCACTGAATTCCGGCGCAAATATCATGGATGTTTTTCTCAATGAAATCGGCATCTTTTTTCTGCTCCTTCTGAAGAAAATACAGAATGCTTGTTTTTAAACCGGAAAAACTGAAGTTGTATTCAGGAATTTGCGGATGAGGAAAAGTGAAACGGCTAGCATCTCCCAATGCGGCATGCTGATCAACTTGTGGTCCGCCCGGATAAGGAAGTCCAAGTAATTTGGCCGATTTATCAAAAGCCTCTCCTGCGGCATCATCCAGTGTTTCCCCAATGATTTCCATTTCAAGCGGGGATTTTACCAAGACCAGTTGGGTATGTCCGCCCGAAACCGTTAAGCATAAAAACGGAAATTCAGGAGCAGGATAATTTTCACCCGGTTTGCGAATAAAATGCGCCAGAATATGGGCTTGCATATGGTTCACTTCTACCATGGGAATACCCCGGGCCATTGCAAAACTTTTGGCAAAGGAAACACCGACCAGTAAAGAGCCCATGAGACCCGGACCCCGTGTAAAGGCAACGGCACCAATGTCCCCCACCTGCACCCCAGCGCTTTTAAGGGCTTGGTCCACCACAGGAATAATGTTCTGCTGGTGCGCTCTGGAAGCAAGTTCCGGAACCACCCCTCCAAAACGCTCGTGTACGCTCTGATTGGCAATGAAATTCGACAATAAAACATCGCCCTTCAACACCGCCGCTGAGGTTTCATCGCAAGAAGATTCGATGCCGAGAATTATGGTATCTTTGTTAATTGGCACGTATTCTGTATTAACGCATCACAAAGTTATTAAAAAAGTACTCCATACCGTGATGAGGACCATTGGCATTTTTGCCGAATGGTTATTGGTGCTTCTGATTATTCTGGTTTTTGCGGTAAAATCATCTGCATTTCAAACCTGGCTGGCCCAAAGCATCGCCGCCTATCTTTCCTCCGAACTGGGAGCCGAAGTACGCATCGCAAGGGTAGATATCGATTTTTTCGATTACGCCACGCTCGAAGGGGTGTACGTGAGCGACCAACATGGCGATACCATCCTTTATGCACCCAAAATTCATTGCGACATCAGTTTGCTGAGTCTCAAAAAAGAAAAACTGGCCTTGTCAAAAGCTGAATTGGTCGACCCGCATATTGAATTAACGAAATACGAAGGAGAAAAACGGTGGAATTACGCATTTCTGGAGGACTATTTTTCGAGTGATAAACCCAAGAAAAAAGATCCGAATAAAGAGCCATGGGATTTTACCTGCGATAAAATTCTGTTGACCAATGCCGATTTTCACTATAACAATTACAATAAACCGGGACAAGACTATGGAATCGACTTCGATCACATGTCCGTCCACTCCCTCTATGGCGAATTCTCCGATTTTCATCAGAGAAAGGATACATCCTATTTGCACATCGACAGAATCCGGTTAAAAGAGGTTTCAGGTTTCGAATTGGATACCCTAAGTGCCGATTTAAAAATTCACGAGCATTTACTCGATTTTGGTAATCTCTTACTCTGTACCAAAAACACAAGAATTACAACTCCTTCACTTGCATTTAAGTTCGAAGATTTTGATGATTTCAATTTTTTCGAAGACAAAGTGCAGATGATTTCCAACTTAAATTACTGCAAAGTTGATTTAGATGATATTGCCTTCTTTGCACCCGAACTCAAAGGCATTAACAGAAGTTTAATTCTTAAATCAAATGTTAGAGGCACGGTAAACGATTTGCGTTTAAAAAAACTGGAACTCTACCTGAGTGACGAAACCTATGTAAAAGGCAATTTTGACTTTACCGGAATTACGGATGTAGAGAATGTTTTTATCGATGCTAAAATCACCGATTTCGCTACTAACCGCGATGAAATTGCAGCAATAAAATTACCACCATTTGATGGGGAAGAATACATTGAAATACCTGGAAGATATTCCTTGTTTGGAACCATAAACGGACACGGCTTATTTACGGGTACACCTGCCGATTTTGTTGCCTACGGACAATTCGATACCGATATGGGACAAATCGCTACTGATATTCGTTTTTACATCGACAGCACCGATCACTATTTCCATTATCAGGGAAATCTGCTTACCCAGGATTTTCGCGCCGGATATTTTTATGAAATACCCGATATGGGGAATGTGTCGATGGACATCGATATCAAGGCCACCGGATTAACATTCGACGATCTGGCCGCGCAGCTCGATGGCACGGTGTATTCGCTCGGATACATGGGTTATGATTATCATAACATCACACTTACGAATGGAAAATTGACCTCCGAACAGTTCATTGGAAAAATGAATATCAAGGATGAAAATATTGATTTGATTTTCGATGGTAATGTGAATTTTGCCAAAAAAGAACCTTCATTCGATTTCGAAATTGATATTAAAAAAGCCAACCTTGCCGTTCTGCATTTAGCTGACCGCGATCACTCTTCCAGTCTTTGCGTACACATCAAGGCCGATGCAACCGGTTCCGATCTGGATAACTTCAGCGGGAAATTGTCCTTATCGAATTTGTCGTACTACGAAAAAGGAAAAGATTACATGATGGATTCCATTGTGTTATCAGCAAAGATTAATCCCGATAAAACCAAATCACTCGGATTAAAATCCTCCATTATTGATGCAAATGTGGATGGTAAATACAATTTCGAAGAATTGCCTACCGCATTTACATCCATTATTTCTCAGGTATTACCTTCTCTTTTCGATAATAAAGTCATTAAACTCAAAAACGATCAGGAGTTTAAATACACCGTGCTGATTAAAGATTTCTCCTACATCACGGAACTTTTTCTGCCGGATGTGGAATTGTCGAAAAACGCGAAAATCAGTGGACGTTTCGACTCCGAACAAAATATCTTCAGAATGAAAAGTGATGTCTTAACCATACTTAAAGTGGCGGGCTATGAAGTCAATGAAATGGTTCTTAACGTCAAAAACAATGATGACTTTTTAAACATAAAAATAGATGCGGATCACATTCACCTTACCGATACGGTTAAGATGAAAAACTTTGCATTCGAAAGTGATTTGTATCAGAATAAAATGGTGTCTTCCATTCAATGGAACAATGAAGATTCACTTTCAAGTGGGGCCATTTATGGAGAAGGTATAATTCGTTCCAGCGATGTGTATGAATTGGATTTAAATCCCTCCGAGGTAAAAGTCAACGGATCCACCTGGCACCTCGATGCTACTTCTCATTTTGCTTTTGCAGGGGATACCATTTCTATTTCCGATTTCAATATTTACAACGGTAAACAGTCCATTGCCGTAGCCGGAAAAATTTCGCCATTGCGCAATGATAAACTGGATATCGATATCTGCGAATTCGATTTAGAAAATTTAAATCCCATCATCAACGATCCAAATATAAAACTTCACGGTACGCTTCATGGAAACGGATTTGTTGCGGATTTGTACAAGGATTTATTTTTTGCTTCCGATATGCGTCTGGATTCATTTCGCTTAAATGAAGATTACCTCGGCGAATTTAAATTGGTAAATCTGTGGGATAATGAGGAAAAGCGAATACACACCACGGGTGAATTGCGCAGAAAGGAAATCAGGTCCATCGAATTTACCGGCGATTACTATACCAAAAAGGAAAAAAACAACATCGATTATGTGGTCGAATTTAACGAGACCAATCTCACTTTCCTTAATGCATTCATTCCCGAAGATGTGTCGAATTTAAGAGGACTTGCAACAGGAAAACTATCTGTTAAAGGCGAACCTGAAGCGCCGGTTCTCAAGGGAAAAATCAATTTCCAGAACGGAGCGGTAAAAGTGAATATGCTTAATACCGAGTATTATTTCGGAGGATTGGTGAAAGTGGACAATGATATGATTGCATTTGATTCTATTCCCATCGCCGATGTAAAAGGAAATTTAGGGGTGGGACGAGGTACTTTTTATCATAACAATTTTGAGAACTGGAATTTCGACTGTGTTCTTGAATTCAACAAAATGTTATGCCTGAACACCACCGAAGAAATGAATGATTTATACTATGGTCGTGCCTACGCTACCGGAAGCGTACAAGTGTTCGCCTATGGAAATAACATTGAAATCGATGTAAATGTTAAAAGCGAAAAAGGTACCCGCATTGTACTTCCTCTCTACGGTAGTTCCGATCAGAGCATTCAGGATTTTGTAAGGTTTGTTGGTACCAAGGACTCTGTTAAAGTGGATGAGAAAATAGATTTATCGGGTATCAGTCTGAATTTCGATTTCGACGTAACTCCCGATGCGGAGGTGATGATTGTATTCGATAAACTGGCCGGCGATATGATGAAGGGAAGAGGAGCAGGTCACCTACAAATGCTCATCGATCCACTGGGTGAATTCACCATGTTTGGTCAATACGTCATCGATCAGGGAGATTATCTCTTTACATTGATGAATGTAATCAACAAGCGCTTTACCGTTCGTAAAGGATCTACCATTTCCTGGTACGGCGATCCGATGGCAGCGGATATTGATCTGAAAGCCGTGTATAAAGTGCAGGCTGCTCCCACCGAAATTATGCCCGTAGATGTTGCTGCATTATATAAACGAAATGTTGATGTGGAATGTGAAATGACACTCAAGCAAAACTTATTTAAACCGGATGCTTATTTTGATATCATCGTTCCCAAGGCAGACGAAAATGTAAAAGCGGCGCTAACGCAAATCCGCGCTTCGGAACCAGAACGTACGCGTCAGTTTTTCTCTCTGCTGGCCATTAATAAATTCCTTCCGCTTTCCAACTCCATTTCAAACGCTTCCAATACAGCCCTCACCGGAGTGAACTCAACCGTATCCGAATTAGTGTCCAGCCAAATGAGTAACTGGCTGTCTCAAATTTCAGATGAGTTTGATATCGGATTAAATTATCGTCCGGGCGATGAGATTTCTTCCGATGAGATTGCGGTGGCTTTTTCAACCCAGTTGTTTAATGATCGCTTAACGGTGAGCACCAATGTTGGGGTGAGTAAAGGAAACAGCTCCAACCAAAATCCAAATCAGCTGATTGGAGATTTTAATGTGGAATATAAAATTAATCAGGACGGCAGTTTCCGTATTCGCGGGTACAATGAGTCCAACGAATTCGACGTAACCCGTACCGCCCAGGCGCCCTTCACACAAGGGGTTGGGGTTTACTATACCGAGGAGTTCGATAGCTTTAAGGATTTGAAAATCATACGTAAAATCGGATCCTGGTTCAAAAAGGGGAAGAAAGAGAAGGAGGATAAACCCACCTCTTATCACCCGGCAGATAAGCCGCGTGATGAAAAAGACCTTCAATTGGCAGAAAAATAATGCACATAACCACGAGGTTGGCCAAAACTTTTCTAAATTCGTGCGTCGAAAACAATCAACCTATGAAAATCAGACTCATTACCAGACTTATGCCTTTGGCTGCGGCTCCGGTCCTGCTGCTGTCTTCCTGCGGGGGCGAACAACCTTCTGAGGAGCAAAAAGTGGACACAACCCAAACCACTGAAGTAGTTGAAATGGATACCCTTTCCTCTTTCAACCTGTTACCAAGCCCACTTCAGGTGGCTATGATCTTCGATAAATCCGGAATGGAATTCGATGGTTCATTTACCAACAAGCTGGATAATGTAAAAAAATACGGAACAAGCTGGGAGAAATCCATCAACTTCGGTGTTTACTCTGCCGATTTAGCTTATGCTGTATTAAATGAAAAGTCAAAAGAAGCCGGAGAAATCATTAAGGTGGTTCGTGATCTTTCAAAAGAAATCGGATTATCTACTGTTTTCGAATCAGAAGATATTCTTGGTCGCTTCGAGAAAAACCTCAATAACAAAGATTCAGTATTGGATATCTTATTTGTTATCGAAGAAAAAACCGACGACTACATCGAAGAAAACGGAGAACATGCTTTAGGAAACGTAATGTTTGCAGGTGCGTGGATCGAAGGGATGTTCGTTGGAGCTCAGTCTACTTTAAAGGACAAAAAGAGCGATATCGGAGCTAAATTATCGGAGCAGATGATCATCTGCGAAAATCTGGTTGAAGCCCTTTCCATGGATGAAGCGAGTCCTGAAAAAGATGCATTAATTGCTGATCTTAAAGATCTGGATGCTACCTATAAATCATTTGAGTCTGTTAAAAACCTCGAAGGCGATGAAGCCTACAATGTTACCCTGAAGGATGACGAGATCAAGGTTTTGGCAGAGAAATTGATTACATTGCGTAATAAGATTGTTAAAGCCTAATTCCCTGCGAGTATGAGAAAGAGAATTATCCCTATGATGTTCACTGCAGCCATGATGGTTATGGTGGGCTATAGTTTCGCACAGGTACTTAATAAGAAGGCCGATGAAAAACCGGATCCTCGTATTAAAGCGAAAGAAAATGCCGGTAATGTAACTGCCTATAAAGAGAAAAGCCGCGAAAACCTGAAACCATATCGTTACGACGGAACCAATGTGCAGCACTTTAGCTACTCAGGTTTCGCTCAAAAACGCGAAATTGAAGTGTTGTTGTTCAATGGTTCAGATTATCGTCTGGTGTTCAATGCACAAGGTGCTCCAAAGCCGGTAAACATTGAAATTTACGACAAGCCAACATCGAACCAGGCGCGTACTAAAATTCATGAGTTTACGAATGTAACCGGACAAGAAAACCTGTCGATTGAAACGGGTACTTTAACCGCTAAATACCGTGAATTGAAAAACAATCCGGATGTATTGCTTAAGAGAATCTATGTAGATTATATCATTAGTCCTAACGACAGCAAAGAGCCTGTTAGCGGATTTATGATTCTTACGTACGGATACAAAAATATCTGATCACAAGATCCGAATCTAAGCCGGTCCTTGTGACCGGCTTTTTTTTTATCTGCTTTTGAATAGCTAATTTTTATCTTCGCAAACTAAAGTTATAATCATGATTAAAATTACCCTTCCCGATGGCTCCATTCGTGAGGTTGCCAAGGGAACAACCGCACTTCAAATTGCACAAAGCATTAGTGAAGGATTAGCCAGAAATGTCCTCGCTGCCGAAGTAAACGGACAAGTAGTGGATGCCATGCGTCCGATTAACGACGACTCCAAACTGAAATTATTAACCTGGGACGATAACGGTGGAAAATCCACCATGTGGCACTCTTCTGCACACTTAATGGCAGAGGCCTTGGAAGAATATTATCCGGGCGTAAAATTCGGTATTGGTCCCCCAATTGAAAACGGATTTTATTATGATGTGGATTTCGCGGGACAAGCCTTTTCTGAAGCAGATCTGAAAAAGGTAGAAGATAAAATGCTTGAACTGGCCCGTCAGAAAAATCCATATATCCGGAAAGAAATTTCAAAAGCAGATGCCATCAGTTATTTTAAAACCAAAGGCGACGAATATAAATTGGATTTACTGGAGGGATTAGAAGATGGAACTATCACATTCTACGAGCAAGGAAAGTTCACCGATTTATGTCGTGGTCCACATATCCCCAACACCGGATTTATTAAGGCAGTAAAACTGATGAGTGTTGCCGGTGCCTATTGGAAAGGTGATGAAAAAAATAAGCAGTTAACACGCATTTACGGAATCACCTTTACCAAAGCGAAGGACCTCGAAGAATACCTGGTTCTGCTCGAAGAAGCAAAAAAACGCGATCACCGTAAACTGGGTAAAGAGCTCGAACTTTTTACATTCTCCGAAAAGGTGGGAATGGGCTTACCATTGTGGCTACCTAAGGGAACGGCCTTACGCGAGCGACTGGAACAATTCATGCGTAAAGCACAGAAGAAAGCCGGGTATGTGCAGGTAGTTACGCCGCATATTGCCAATAAGAATTTATACGTGACATCAGGTCACTATGAAAAATACGGAAAGGATTCCTTTCAGCCGATTCACACCCCTGCAGAGGGTGAAGAGTTTTTTCTGAAACCGATGAATTGTCCACACCACTGTGAGATTTATAAATCGAGTCCACGTTCCTATAAAGATCTTCCATTACGTTTGGCAGAATTCGGAACGGTTTATCGTTATGAGCAAAGTGGAGAATTACATGGATTAACCCGCGTTCGTGGATTTACTCAGGATGATGCCCACATTTTTTGTCGCCAGGATCAGGTTGAAGAAGAATTCAAAAAAGTAATCGACCTCGTATTACTTGTATTCAAGGCGCTCGATTTTCACGATTATGTGGCCCAGGTATCACTTCGTGATCCTGAAAATCCTTCCAAATACATTGGTTCTCCCGAAAATTGGGAAAAAGCGGAACAATCCATTATCCGTGCTGCCACCGAAAAAGGATTAAAAACCGTTATCGAAACCGGAGAAGCGGCGTTTTACGGACCCAAACTCGATTTCATGGTGAAAGACGCCATCGGAAGAAAGTGGCAATTGGGTACCATTCAGGTGGACTACAACCTTCCGGAGCGTTTTGAATTAGAGTATACAGGTTCTGATAACCAGAAGCATAGACCGGTAATGATCCACCGTGCGCCATTTGGTTCGCTGGAGCGTTTTGTGGCGGTCCTGATCGAGCACTGTGCCGGAAACTTCCCTTTGTGGTTAACCCCCGAGCAGGCCGTTATTTTACCTATTTCCGAGAAGTATAACGATTATGCGCACCGAGTTTCGGAATTGCTAAATAATTACGATATTCGCAGCCTCGTTGACGAGCGCAATGAAAAAATCGGTAAAAAAATCCGCGATGCGGAGGTGAAAAAATTACCGTTTATGCTCATTGTCGGCGAGAAGGAACAAGATGAAAATCAAGTTTCTGTCAGAAGACACGGTGAAGGAGATAAAGGATCATTTTCTATTGAGCAATTTGCTGCATTGGTGAATGATGAAATAGCTTCGAAACTGGATACGCTGACGGCTTAATATGTAACTAAAAAAGAACAACTATAGCACAGATGAATTCGCCTCGCCCGGCCTTTGGTGGTCGCGGAGGACGTCCTCAGAAAGAGGAACTGCATAAAATCAACAACCGCATCACGGCCCGCGAGGTTCGTGTAGTGGGAGAGGATATTGAACCGAAGGTTTATTCCTTATCAGAAGCACTTAAAATGGCGGCTGAACGTGAACTGGACCTCGTGGAAATTTCTCCGAACGCAGTTCCTCCGGTATGTAAGATTACTGATTACAAAAAGTTCCTTTACGAACAAAAGAAAAAACAGAAGGAACAAAAGGCTAAACAAGCCAAAGTAACAGTAAAGGAAATTCGTTTCGGTCCAAATACCGATGAGCACGATTTCAACTTTAAAGTGAAACATGCCATCGAGTTTTTGAACGAAGGAAGTAAAGTCAGAGCTTATGTGTTCTTTAAAGGAAGAACCATTGTATTTAAAGAGCGCGGAGAAATTTTATTATTGAAATTTGCCCAGGCACTTGAAGAATACGGAGCAGTTGAAAAACTGCCATCTTTAGAAGGTAAAAAGATGTTCATTTACATCAACCCGAAAAAGAAAAAATAAATTGTAATTAATAACCAATAAATAACAGAACAATGCCTAAAATGAAAACTAATTCCAGTGCAAAGAAGCGCTTTAAAGTGACTGCTACTGGAAAGATCAAAAGAAAGCATGCGTTCAAGCGTCACATTCTTACCAAGAAGTCGACCAAAGCTAAGCGTGCGTTAACGCATAGCGGATTGGTACACGATGCCGACATGAAGAATGTGAAAGCGATGCTCGTGCTCTGATTCTGATCAGAAGAAAAACGGTTCAATGTTTAACCCGGAAGTTCAGTAAAGCAAGCGTCCCGCCGTTTAATTAAAAGGGAACACTGACTGCCAAAAACAAAAAAAAGTTATGCCACGTAGTAAAAACAAAGTAGCGTCAAAGGCAAGACGTAAAAAGATTCTGGATTCCGCAAAAGGTTTCTGGGGCCGCGGTAAAAATGTATTAACCGTAGCAAAAAACAAAGTAGAAAAAGCAGGAGTACACGCTTATTCCGGACGTAAACAAAAGAAACGTCTGTATCGTGCACTTTGGATTCAGCGTATCAACGCTGCAGTTCGTCCGCTTGGAATGTCGTACAGCGAATTTATCGGTAAAGCCAATGCAAAAGGTATTGCTCTGAACCGTAAAGCACTTGCTGATTTGGCATTGAATCACCCGGATGCATTTAAAGCAGTAGTTGAGAAAGTGAAATAAATTTCCTCCCTCATTGAAAATCCCCTTCCAGAAATGGTTGGGGATTTTTTTTGTTATAGATTTTTCAGGAATGGTAATCATCAGTGAAAATTCACTTTTACTGATGATGGTCATCTTTCACGGAATTTAGGAATCCGTAATTGCAAAAAAAAAATGCCCTACAAAACCATCATCGAACCGTTTCGGATTAAAACAGTAGAACCTATAAAAATGACCACCCGCGAAAACCGGGAGTTGTTTATGCGTCATGCACACTATAATCCCTTTTTGTTGACCTCCGATCAGGTATTAATCGATTTTTTAACGGATAGTGGAACTTCTGCCATGAGTTCAGAGCAATGGGCCGGAGTTATGCGTGGTGATGAATCCTATGCAGGGGCTTCCAGTTGGAGAAAAATGCATGCGGCGGTGGAGAATTTAACCGGTATGCCTTTCGTATTGCCAACGCATCAGGGAAGAGCGGCAGAACGGATTTTATATGGTCACCTCGGTGGTGCAGGAAAAACGTTTATCTCCAATACACATTTCGATACTACACGAGCCAATATTGAATTTAGCGGTGCAGAGGCGATTGATATAGTTATTGAAGAAGGAAAAAATCCTGCTTTGCAACATCCGTTTAAAGGAAATATGGATGTAAAAAAACTGGAACAATTAATTCTGGAAAAGGGACCTGAAAACATAGGTGGTGTTATTTTAACGGTTACCAATAATTCAGGGGGTGGTCAACCCGTAAGTTTAAAAAACGCACTCGAGGTAAGTGAGATTTGCGATAAATACAACGTATATCTATTTCTCGATTGTTGTCGCGTTGCAGAAAATGCCTATTTCATTAAACATCGTGAACCGGAATTTTCTCATCTCAGCTATAAAGAAATTGCTCAACGCATGTTCGCTCTTGCCGATGGCGCAGTAATGAGTGCAAAAAAAGATGCATTGGTAAACATGGGTGGATTTTTATCACTTCGTGATGATCAGTTGGCAGAGGATTGCAAAAATCTCTTAATTATAACGGAAGGTTATACCACCTACGGGGGATTATCCGGAAGGGATATGGAAGCGCTGGCCATTGGACTGGAAGAAGTGTTTGATCCGGATTATCTCCATTACCGAATTCGCAGCACAGCCTATTTAGGAGAAGCTTTGCATGCCATGGGTGTTCCGGTGATGATGCCAATTGGCGGACATGCCGTTTATGTGGATGCAAAATCATTTTATCCGCAGATTCCTTCGCATGAATATCCCGGTCAGGCTTTAGCGTGTGAATTATATATGGAAGGCGGCGTTAGAAGTTGTGAAATCGGATCGGTGATGTTTGGTAAATATGATGCAGAAGGAAAATTAATTCCCGCTCCTATGGAATTGGTTCGACTCGCCATTCCTCGTCGCGTTTATACGCAAAGTCATATTGAATACGTTCTCGAAGTGTTCGAAAATCTGCTGAAAGGAAAAGAAAAAGTGAAAGGAATGAAGATCACCCGTGAGCCCAAATTCCTGCGCCATTTTACCTCGCATTTCGAGCGACTCTGAATCACCGGAGTGATTTGCTCATTATTTCGCATTTTAAAGGCATTACAGCCACTTTGCTGAGGTGAGGAATGGATTGGGTCAGCGATTGGTTTTTAGTAATGCTGTACCCTAAATCCTGATACCATTGGCGAAGGAGGTTTTTCCCGCTATGTTCACCCTCAAGGGGTGATACCAATACCAATTGCATGTGGTGTATGCCTTTTTGTTTGGCAAGACCTTCTGCATGCGCAATTAAATTTGAACCAATTCCTTTTCCACGATAGGAAGGATCACAAATCAGCATTTTGAATTCTGCGAGATCAGGCGAATGAAAATCAAGAGCAATGGAACCAATAATTTGATCGTCCTCCACAGCCAAAAGCAAACGATCTTCTTCAGCCAGTTGCATCAATTCATCTTCATTGGTGCGGACATGTCCCTCCTCCCAAAAATCATGTTCTTCCGTTTCATAAATTTCATTTACGAGATCCATTAATTCGATGATCCGGTTAAATTCAACAGGTTGGGGAAATGGAATAATCTTCATAAAACAAAAGTGCTAAAAAAATCAGAATGCCAGAATGGCAGAGTATTGGAATGGGTACGTTCATTGCAGGAGAAGATGCATGAATCGCGCCGATCGAAATAAAATTTTAGCTGCATTAGGTATTCCTTTCATCGTAACGCTTCTTGCCTGGATCAGCTGGTTGGTGTTTTCACCCGAAGTGGTGGCCTGGGGAATTCATCCGAGAAATTTCATGGGTTTAAGAGGAATATTATTTGCACCGCTTATCCATGAACCCTCTACCATTTCGCATTTACTGAATAATTCAATTCCGCTCTTGTTTCTGGGTTGGGCATTGTATTATTTCTATCCTGAATTAGCCAACCGTGTGTTTGCATTTATTTGGGTTTTCTCCGGATTTTGGGTGTGGCTTGCTGTTAAAGATGATTCGTACCATATCGGGGCAAGTGGAATTGTGTACGGACTTGCATCCTTCCTGTTTTATTCCGGAATAATTAGAAAGCAAACCAATTTATTGGGATTAACCATGCTCGTTACCTTTTTATACGGCGGAATGGTGTGGGGAATTTTTCCCTACGATTTAAGCATTAGCTGGCAGGGTCATCTATTCGGTGGAATTATGGGACTAGTGCTTGCCATATATTACCGTAAAGAAGGATGGCAGCGCGAAAAATATGAATGGGAAACAGAGCCGATACATGAAACATTTTCCGAATTAAATCAACGCCATGAAGCGGTGCTCAGCGGAAAAATTCCCGATCCGAATTTGCCTGTGGAATTACCACCGCATATTGTGGTGAATTATGAAATTGTTGAAGGAAATAAAAAGGACTAAAAAAGAAAAAGGAGCGGAAAATCCGCCCCTTAGTCAGGTCATCATGGCAAAGCGTTAATTAGTTGTTCAGCATAATAGGCATTACCAACATTAAAATACTTTCATCTTTATTGTCCGACTCTGCTGGTAATAAAATACCGGCACGGTTCGGAGCACTCATTTCAAGAATAACATCGTTACACTGCAAATTGTTCAGCATTTCGATAAGGAATTTCGCATTGAATCCGATTTCCATATCTTCTCCTTCGTAAGCGCAGGTTAAACGCTCCATGGCTTCATTGGCGTAATCTAAATCTTCCGCAGAAATAGCCAATTCACTTCCGGTCATTTTTAAACGAACCTGGTGAGTAGTTTTATTGGAAAAAATAGAAACACGTTTTAACGAACTAAGGAAGGTTGAACGATCAATCGTCAGTTTGTTCGGATTTTGTTTTGGAATTACAGCTTCGTAATTCGGGTATTTACCATCGATTAAACGGCAAATTAAAGTATGGTGATCAAAAGTAAATAAGGCATTTGTTTGGTTAAACTCCACTTTTACTTCTCCGCCATTTGCACTTAAAGCACTTTTTAAAAGGTTAAGCGGTTTTTTAGGGATAATAAATGCAGCAGCTTTCGGCGATTTTAAATCGCTGCGTTTAAAGCGAACCAGTTTATGTGCATCAGTAGCTACGAAAATAAATTCGTCGGAGCTCAGTTGACAATATACTCCGCTCATAACAGGACGCAAATCGTCGCTTCCTGTAGCGAAGATGGTTTTAACGATGGCATTTAATAATACACTCGAAGGCATGGCCACTGATGATGCCGCTTCAATTCCGGGTACTTTCGGAAACTCCGAAGCATTGTGACCGGTTAATTTAAATTTACCATTATCGGATGAAATCTCAACCGAGAAATTTTTGGCGTCGATAGAAAACGTCAATGGTAACTCCGGGAAATTCTTCAATGTTTCAATCAATAATTTCGCAGGAATACAAATGCTTCCGTCTTCACGTGCTTCAACTTCCATGGTAGTAACCATTGTAGTTTCTAAATCGGAAGCAGAAACAGTTAATTGCTTATTACTGATTTCAAACAAAAAATTATCCAGAATTGGCAACGTATTGCTCGAATTTAAAACCCCACTGATGGATTGAAGTTGTTTTAAAAGAGCGGTACTTGAGACAATAAATTTCATCGGGTGTGTATTTTGACAGAACAAATATATACCCTTGAAAGTCCAGTAAGGAGGAAAGTTTTAATAGGTTAAAAACACTACGATGTTAAAAACGTTAAAAACATGATTTTTAAATGCTTACGTTAAAAATCACGAATACGTTTTAATACGGCTAAGCCTCAGTTTTGCAGGCGGGTAGAGTGGGTAAAGGCGTAAATGGGCCAGAGGATCTTGTCGAAAACGAAAAACTGAATCACTACGATTTGTCCATCAGGCAATAAAGCAAATGCGCGTTCCGGATCCCAGGGATATTCGCCGGTATTTTCATTTCCGACCGAATTTTTAGGCGGGACCTTTTTATGATAAATATTCAGCTTTTTAGATTCACCTTTTTTGGTTTTCACCTGAACGATATAATAAGGTTTTGCGTGGCGGAGCGAATCTTCCTGTAAAGGTGATAAGATACCCTTATTAAAGGTTTCGAAATGTATTTTTTTGAAGTTAACTACAAACTGACGAACTGCTGCGGTATCGAAAACCGGAACTTTACGGTTCATGAAATCGATTAATTGAAATTCATTTTCTCCGGTAACTTTTACTTCGAAACTTTCATGAATAGAATCGTTATTCGTCATACTTACAGAGGCAATTTCTGCCGGATCGTAATTGAATACCCCGGTAAATCTCCAGGCTAAAGGATCAATGTAGAAGCGGGAAGTAAGCTGACCATGAAACCCGGGAATATACGTGATGTAAGGCAGATCCGATTTTCCTTCTTCCGGTGTTTCTAAAATCATGTAAGAAGCATCGTGGTCTTTTGTAGGGTAACCCACATACCAGGTTTTAATTAATTGATCATTGGCTCCATAAAACTCAGCTTTAAAATATTCTACGGCCATGTTGCGTAAAACATTTTTGCGGGCCGATTCGGGGACCGGACTTTTTACTTCAATTTTTTTGCAGACCTCAAGAATGAGATACACCGATTCAATTCTCGCTCTGTATTTTCCGTCCAGCTCCCAATGATCCGGAGATTTTCGGGTAAGCGTTACCGATTTTTTATCCTGATTGGTAATGACAAATTTCGAAATGGAGGCGGTGTCCTCAATGGCAAAATTACTTAACTCTTTTTTAAAGGTGGAATTGCTTTTGTTGCGCATCATTATAATTACAACAACCAATAGTCCGATAAATACCGTGAGCGATAGAATTAATCTGATTTGATTTTTTTTCATGCTTAACGGGTGTATTTGCGTTTACGATAAAAATGCTGGATCAAGCCGAATAGAATGATTAATGCAACAGGTAGTCCCACATTGAGCATTTGCCAGTACCTGCGCTCAGCAATTACACGGTCCTCATTTAAACGACGCACCATTATGGTACGCTGACGCACCTGTATCATTTCCGGATCACCCATGAGGTAATCGATGGCATTTAAGATGAATTCTTTATTGCCAAAAATAAATTTTGGAGATCCGGTGGAATTGACCTGTCCGTATTTATCCAAATGCAAGGGGAAAGGAACTGCCTTTTTTTGTCCGTTCACTACTTTTAACGATACTTCATTTTGAGGAATATCGCCGTCTGATACAATGAGCATTTTTGTAGGCACGGAAGATTCTTTGTAAACGTAATCCTTACTGTTTAAAAACTCAGGAGCTAAGCGATCTTTAAATACGGAACTAAATGTCCCTTCTAATAAAACGGCAATATTGGATGGCGGACGTTTATTTAAAAATAAATTATCGCGCATTTCAACAATGCCATAATTTATACGTGCAGGAGAATTGTAAACGGTGCTTTTAGCAGAGGTTTGAAGAAGTACGGTTTTAGATACATTCTGATCATTACCCACAATATCCATACTACTCGCATACCTTGCTTTTACGGGGTCAATGTTTTGGGTGATTACGTGTGAACGTGAAGGCTGCAGCAGTGGATAGAAAAACCAGCCGTAAAAATCTTGCGATGAACCCGGAATGAAAATATCCGTACAGGCATCATCAAGGATAATATCGTTATTCAAGCGAACACCGTAGGTAAACAGCTGATCTTCTAAATTCAGGTTTCGTGCAACACCAAAGGTCTGACCGCGACGGAATAAGGTGTCTTCCCGAACTTCCATCGGATCGATGAACCATGCTACTTTTCCACCTTTCATGATGAACTGGTCAATCACAAATTTTTCCTTCTCGGTAAAAGCTGAATCCGGATCCGCAATAATCAATCCGTTAAAATCGCGAATGGCATTGATCTTATTATCGATTCTAACACGCTCTACGGAATAGAATTCAGAAAGAGCATCAGTAATCACGGCAAGGTGGACCTCATCCGCTTCGCCGTGTCCTTCTAAAATAGCAATACGGGGTTTGGTAACGCGGGTAACTTTCCGGATGGCATCCATGAGTTGGTACTCGATGTTGTTAACGGTAAAGTCGACCAGGTTCCTGATGTTCTCATCTTTTTTTACAAAGGGTTTAGAAAAGAAATTAAAAGAAATAGGCGGCTGTGTTCCGTAGCTTACCGTTGCACCCGGGAATAATATTTTATAACTGAGTTTTCCTTTTTCTTCAATCTCCAGTTCAGAATAGGAAATGTTGCGTTCATAATCGAGTTGATCCATAAAGGCCAACTGATCTTTTTCGTCTTCTATCGAATAGGGATCAAAAAATTCGTACTGGATTTTATCACCGGCATACGCCTTCATTTCATCCAGCTTTTCACGGATTTCCCGTTCAATACGTTTTAAATCGGAAGGAAGTTCACCTGTGAGATAAATTTGAAAGGTGATTTCATCTTCTAATTTTTCTTTCAAAAATTTAATGGTTCCCTCCGAAAGTGAATGGCGTTTTTCTGCGGTTAAATCGAACCTCAAAAAAGTGAATGAGGTTAAAATATTTACCAGCAAAATGATTCCAAGATTCAGTACAAACTGCAAACGATTTACTTTTTTGCGCGATTCGAGTACAACTTTTGTCAGCAGCACAAACACCACGATCACCGATAGAAAATAAATCACGTCTCTGGTATCAATTACACCACGACTAATAGAGTGATAATGCTCATAAATACCTAAATCTTTCACGAGGGTGTCGAGACTCCCGAACATGGCGTAGGAGCCAAGGAAGTCAAATCCCAGGTAGAAAAAGAAACACAGGAAAACACCAATGATAAAGGATACGATTTGGTTTTGCGAAACGGCAGAAGAAAAAATTCCGATGGAAACAAAACTTGCACTTAATAAAACCAGTCCTAAATAAGAACCCCACATTCCGCCGGTATCAACACTTCCCGGTGGATCTCCGAGTGAGCTGATGGTGTAATAATAGAGCAGGGTAGGTAACAATGAAAACAACACCAGCAATAAACCTGCACTGAATTTAGAGATGATAATTTGTAGATCAGATAAGGGACGTGTCAGCAATAATTCAATGGTACCTGTCCGCTTTTCTTCCGCAAACGATCGCATGGTAATAGAAGGAATGAGGAAGAGAAACACCATGGGCGCCAAATTGAACAGCGGGTCCAAATCGGCAAAACCTGCATCCAGCAGATTAAACGGATTATTAAATACCCAAATGAAAAGCCCCATGAGCAACAGAAAAACCGAGATAACAATGTATCCGATCAATGAGCTGAGGAAGCCTCGTATTTCTTTCAGCAGTAATGCAAACATGCGGTGTTTTTTGCAAAAATAGTATTCGGTCTGTCATACGCCGACAACAAACCATGGATTTTAATTAACGGAGCAATGCTCATGAAAAGCGGTACTCACATTTTTTTCAGGCTCATCAAAATAGAGAAGGTTCTATCGATATCCTTATCATGTACCACCAGTGTGAACTCGTTCGATGTAGAAATAATCTCACGGATGTTAATGCCATCCCAGGCTATACGCTTTAAGATGTAGTAATAAACACCCGAAATTTCTGTGTTTTCTTTGGGCAGTTTTATGGTAATGGAAGAGAGATTGTCGCTGAATGAAATCTGTTTTTCATTGCTGAAATGCTCGAGGACAAAACTTTTTAAAGCTTCACTTACGATCACTGTAGTTTCGTAAACCCCGGCCGAAAAAGTGCAGAAAAGTTCCTTTTGGGTGCTCACCTGTTTCAATAATTCCGCCGTGGCAGAATAAAGGGTGTCGGAATTGTGGTAGGTAAAATCGGATAGATTCGAACGTACAATCACATCACCGATGGAGTGCATAAAGTTCTGAATCTTGAGGTTTATCTTGTAATAATTGCTGGGAGCCATTCGGTTGATGGCCATAATCACAGCCCCTTCCTTGACATCCTTTTTCAGACGCTCAGCAATCTCGGGCTGAATCTTTCGGGCAAGTGAGGATACATTGATTAAACCGTCGGCAAGTGCCTCTTCCAAAAAGGGCGATTTACGAATAATGTCTTCTACGACTTCAGGGATAGTAACCATGTTAAATTTTATTACAACCTGTTAAATGTAAGTGTAAACTTAGGGAAAATTTTTCATAAACGCAAGTCTGTGTTTAGTTTTGCCCAAAATATATGATAAAATGAAAAACTCAAGCTTTTTAAACGGATCACTGGTAGCTATTGTAACGCCTTTTAATGAAAACGGAAGTGTTGATTTTAAGGCCTATGAGAAGCTTTTAGTCAAACAGCTTGAGGGTGGAACCAATGGCATAGTGGTGGCCGGAACCACAGGTGAAAGTGCAGCACTTTCGGAAGATGAATATGCCGCTTTAATTCGTTTTACGGTAGAAAAAGTAAATGGAGAGGTTCCAGTTATTGTTGGAGCAGGTAGTAATGTCACCACCCGTGCCATTCGCCATTCACTGGTGGCACAACGCGAAGGTGCTGATGCTTTATTAATATTGAATCCTTATTATAATAAGCCAACGGAAGAAGGAATTTTTGTCCACTATAAAGCAATAGCGGAGAGTGTTGACTTACCCATCATCCTTTACAATGTACCGGGCAGAACAGGCTCGAATATGAAAGCTTCGCTTACGCTTAAGCTGGCCCGTGAAATCGAAAATGTGGTGGCTATTAAAGAGGCATCCGGCGATTTAAATCAGATCATGGAAATAATTGCAGGTAGTCCAGAAGGATTTAAAGTATTCTCCGGCGATGATGCGATGTCGCTTTCTATTATTGCAGCAGGAGGAAGCGGTTGCATTTCCGTGGTGGCCAATCAGGTTCCGCGTGAATTTAGCCGACTCATCCACGCCGCTTTGTCGGGCGATTTTATCACGGCACGTGCCCTGCATTATCAATTGCTGGAGCTGATGAATCTTAATTTTATTGAAAGTAATCCCATTCCGGTGAAGACTACATTACATATGATGGGACTTATCCAAAATAAATTCCGTGAGCCGATGGTACCGATGAGCAATCCAGCAAATCTTTCGCGTTTGCACGATTGTATTGAAAAACTCGGTTTATTGCAGGAAAATTCTCAATTGGTTTAATTTTTTCAACGTTTCTTTTGCCATGAATGTGTTGAAGTTCGGCGGGACCTCCGTTGGTTCCGCCACGCGTATGCGTGATGTTGCACGGATAGTGGAATCGCACTCTCCGGTGATGATTGTTTTATCTGCCGTTTCCGGAACCACCAATAAACTGGTGGATATAGCCTATCATTATAATGAAGGAAAAAAAGAAAAAGCATTAGCCTTAATTGATGAATTGGAGCAATCTTATTTTCCTTTTGTGGAAGATTTATTGCAAACGGAATCTGCACAACAAGAAGGGAAAAATATTATTGCCACACATTTCGCTCACCTGCGCGATTATGCACGCAATGGATTTGGAATAAAACAATACCGCGAAATTCTTGCACAGGGTGAATTGATTTCAACCCAATTGTTTTACCGTTACATGGTAGAACAAAATAAAAATGTGGTGTTGATTAATGCCCTGGATTTTATGCGTGTGGATGAGGATGGAGAACCTGAAATGCATTTTATTCAAGAGGCGCTTCATGCAATTTTAGCTCAGGTTCCGGGTAAACAGTTTTATATCACCCAAGGATTTATTTGCCGGAATCCCGTTGGAGAAATTGAAAATTTAAAGCGGGGTGGAAGTGATTATTCGGCTTCATTAATTGGCGCAGCATTGGGATCGGAAGAGATTCAGATCTGGACCGATATCGACGGGATGCACAACAATGATCCGCGAATAGTTCAAGGCACTTATCCGGTAAGGAATCTTTCGTTCGACGAAGCTGCAGAGCTGGCGTATTTTGGTGCAAAAATCCTGCATCCTTCCAGCGTAAATCCTGCGCGTAAGGCCGGAATTCCCGTTCGTTTAAAAAACACCATGCAACCCGAAGCGGAAGGAACTTTAATCAGTGAACAATCCGAAAGAGGAACCATTAAGGCCATTGCTGCGAAAGATGGAATTACTGCCATCCGTATCGTATCCAATCGCATGTTGCTTGCATTTGGATTTCTCCGGAATGTATTCGAGATTTTCGAGCGTTATAAAACACCTATCGATATGATCACTACTTCTGAAGTAGCGGTTTCATTAACGATCGACAATGAAGGTCAACTCGAAAACATTTTAAAAGAACTGAGTGTTATTGCTGATGTGGAAGTAGATCGCGATTTAAGTATCATTAGTGTCGTGGGCGATCACATCAGTGAAGGTCCCGGTTTGGCTGGAAAAATCTTCGGTGCACTTCGTTCTATTTCCATGCGCATGGTTTCGGGAGGCGGATCGCCGAATAATGTTTCTTTGTTACTGCCAACGAAGCACAAAAATGAAGCATTACGTCAGTTGAATGTTGAACTCTTTCAATCTGTTTCGCAACAATGTTAAATCTAAATCCTGAAAAATTAACCGGAATAAAAACACCGGTTTATTATTACGATCTGGATTTGCTGCGCGCAACGTTACAGGCGGTAAATGTCCCCGTACAACGCTACGGTTACCATGTCCATTATGCTTTTAAAGCAAATTACAACGATAAAATTTTATCGATCATCCGTGATGCAGGTTTAGGTGCAGATTGTGTAAGCGGAAATGAGGTAAAGAAAGCCATTGAATCCGGATTTGATCCTTCCAAAATTGTATTCGCGGGAGTGGGGAAAACCGATGAGGAAATTGAATATGCCATTGCACAATCGATTTACAGTTTTAATTGCGAATCGACCCAGGAGCTCGAAGTGATAAATTCCATTGCCATGCGCGAAGGGAAAACGGTACGTGTGGCGATTCGTATTAATCCCAATGTAAATGCCAATACGCATAAATATATAACTACCGGACTCGAAGAAAATAAGTTTGGAATTAGTATTTCCCAATTACCGGATGTGCTTGAAGTGTTGGAAGAATGTGCAAACCTCCGTCTGGAAGGATTACATTTTCATATTGGTTCACAGATTACCGATATGAGCAGTTTCCGCAATCTTTGCACCCGGGTGAATGAAATTGTACAATGGTTCAATTCGCGCAATGTGTCGTTAAAGCACATTAACGTGGGAGGAGGATTGGGCGTTAATTACAATCAACCGGATCAGGAATCCATTCCCGATTTCGAAGCGTATTTTTCACTTTTTAATGAGTTTCTGCAATTGGAAAGGGGACAGGAATTGCATTTCGAATTGGGACGTGCCATCGTTGCGCAATGCGGATCACTTTTATCTCGTGTGCTCTATATCAAGAATGGCGTGAATACCAATTTTATCATTGTAGATGCGGGTATGACGGAGTTGATTCGTCCTGCATTATACCAATCCTTCCACCTCATCGAAAACCTTTCGGCACAGGATCGGGCAGGGGCGGATCAGTTTTATGATGTAGTAGGACCCGTATGTGAATCGTCGGATTGTTTCGGGAAACGAATTCTGTTACCTGTTTCCAAACGTGGCGATCTTATGGCTATTCGCACGGCAGGAGCTTATGGAGAGGTGATGTCCTCCGGCTACAACCTGCGCGAAAAAGTTAATTCAATTACTTCCGAAGATTTAGGATAAGCCTGATCAGAATGCCCAGTTAAATCCAAGTGTTGGAATAATCGGCAACTGATACACACGTTCTGCAGTTACGCGGTTCACGTAGAAAATATTCTGACGGTTATACAGATTGGTAACACCCAAAATAATTTCCAGTTTAGAAGTGATTTTCTCTTTATCGGGAACGTTCGGATCTTCGCTCTTAATTACCTTTTTAAACTCAAAGCGGCGTTTTACGCTGAGGTCGAAACGATGATAGGTGCTCAATCTTCCCTGATTTAATCCTGCGTATAAAATGGAAACATCATTGGCATTTGCAGTGGTGTAATCGGTTGTTACATTGTTAAAGGAAATGTTTTGGTAGTAACCTCCGGTTTGGGTAAATGGAAGTCCCGTACCCAGATTCCAGCGTGCATTAACTTCCCACAAATCATCTTTACCGAATAATTGGGTGTACACCATGTTTACGGTATGTCGACGGTCGAAAATTGGTGCGTAGGTTTGAATTCCATCCCAACGGGTAACTTTTCCTAAAGAATATACCAACCAGAGATATGTTTTTTTGGAATTGTATTTAGCCACGAAATCTACACCGCGAGCCAAACCTGTTTCAATGATAAAATCTTTTTTCAGCAAATCAGGTTTAGTGGCATCTGTTTCGTCGTAGATTTTATTCCGGTTAATGTTAGTGAGCTGTGTAAAGTCTTTGATATAACCTTCAACGTTAAAATTCCAGTGGTCGCCCAAATCATATTCTGCACCGAAGATATAGTGATTGGCTTTTTGTAGTGAGTGTTTGCGGTCCACTACATTTCCGTTTTCATCAATGTATTGTTTAGGCAGATTATCACTTCCTGAAAGGAATCCATAAAACAGATTCACTACATCACGGTCGGAGTTGGCTGCAATCAGGTTTTGCGAATACACACCGGCTGCTGCTTTAAAGCGAATTTCTTCCGTTAAATTAAATTTCGCTCCAATGCGTGGTTCATGCGAAAAGTTGGAAAGGGATGAGTAGTACATTTCACGGAAACTGGGTTCAATGACTAAGCGACCGCGGTTTATTTTGTAACTCACATAAAGCCCCAACTGGGTTGTGTTTTCCTGCTGCGAAATCGTACGGTTTGCTGCATTCACAGTGGTGAAGTCAGTAGAAAATCCTTCAACATCGATTCCATATTTTACTTCATCCTTCTTCATGAAATATTTAAAATCGAAGCCGAGGTTAAAACCACCAATTTCAGAACTGCGAACCGGAGAAATTTTATCGTCGAGTGTGATTTTATATTTCGAGTAAGAGAAATCTCCCGAAATCAACACCGGATTTCCGGCAGGAACCAAAACGAAATTTGATCCGGCACCATATGAATTCCATTTTAAATCGGAGATGGCCTGGTATTTTACGGAGTCGCTGAAGTTAAAACCGAAGACGTTGAACTTAGAACCGCTTTTTCCGTTGAATGAAATTTTACCGTACAAGTCGGTGAAGTTAAATGGTAATCCTGCGGTGTCGATGTATTTGTAAAATACTTTGGAAGATTGAGCGAGGTAAGATGTTTTTCCCGAAAAGAGATAGGTGGCAGAACCGGAATTTTCAGATTTTCTTTTGTAGAGTGGACCTTCCAACATCAGTTTGGCACCGAATGGACTCGCAGCTACTTTTCCTTCGAAATTATTTTTATTTCCATCGCGGGTAGAGATATCCATTACCGATGAAATTCTTCCTCCATATTCAGCATTGAATCCTCCGGTATAAATATCCGCTGTACGAATAATGTCGGTATCAAATACCGAGAAAAAACCGATGGAGTGAAACGGATTGTAAATAGTCATACCATCCAGCAACACTTTATTTTGAATCGGAGCACCACCGCGAACGTACATTTGTCCACCCTGGTCACCCGTTGTTACCACACCCGGTACGGTTTGGAAATAGGTGGCAATATCTGATTCACCACCCACAGTTGGAACGGCGCTGATTTCTTTTTTAGTCGCTTTAATTTGCGACATTTTGATGGTGGTGAGTGATTCCTGTTTTTCTCCTTTTACTTCAATTTCATCCAGCTCAACACCTTCTGTCAGCATTATTTTTTTGGTAACAATCTCACCTGCTTTTAAAACCACTTCAATTTCCTGCGGTTGATATCCTACAAATGATACCACAATGTGATAAGTTCCAGCCGGGATTTTTGCCACCTGGAAATAACCATTACCGTCTGCAGAAGCACCTCCTGAGGTTTCCTTAATCAAAATATTGGCATAGCTGATAGGTTCCCCGGTAGCTTTATCGTAAATAAAACCACGGATGGTACCGGTTTGAGCCATCGCCATCATTCCGATTAAAAAGAAAAAAGAAAACAGTGCAGAACGCTGTAGAAATTTCATCACAAAGCAGATTTTTTAATAATGACGACGAAAATAGGAATATTCCATAAAACGGAGGGTATGAATTAGACATTAGGAAGATTAAGTATACCATTGGCCTAAATCACTGTAGCAACGGTTGATAAAAAAAAGTGGAAATGATTTTTAATTTTTTGCTTGGATTATCGGTTTTGACCATTATTTTTGAATAATTATTTAAAATCAGTCTAAATAAAAGAATGGGGATTCGGGTCGTAATAGCGGATAGTAATGAGTTGATTCGATTAGGATTACGCGCTGCCATTGTCCGCCAGGATGGTCTGGAATTGGTGGATGAGGTGACCAATCGCAATGAGCTTAAAGATGCCGTTGTTCGTTTTGAGCCCGATGTGGTTTTAATCGATTATTCTTGTCCTGCATTCACCATCGACTGTGTACCGGAAATCTTGCAGCATAACCGCAAAGTTCGATTTGTAGCAATTACTCAAAATCAGAGTGCGCTTTCCATTGTAAATGCCATTCGATCCGGAATTAGCAGTTATGTAAAAAAGGATTGTGATTTAGGTGAAATCATCGATTCGGTAAGAGAAACTGCTAAAGGAAATAAATTCTTCTGTGGCACCATTCTCGAAATGATTCGTCAGGAAGAAATAAATATCGAAGATATACCCAACGATATGCTCACCTGTGCTCCCGTTACCATTACCGAGCGGGAAATTGAAATTATTACACTTATTGCCGAAGGATATACCAACCAGCAGATCGCTGAAAAATTATTTTTATCGGCTCACACGGTGAACACACATCGCAAAAACATTATGGCCAAACTGGGAATAGCCAACACGGCCGGAATTGTAATGTATGCGGTTAAATCGCATTTGGTTTCTCCCAATAAATACTTGTTTTCTGCTCAATGATAGCAAGGGTTTGAAAATAAAAAAGGGTGTCGTAACTGACACCCTTTTTTTATTCTTTTCATTGGAATTATTGCTTAATAATCCGCGATTTAAATTGTTGCTCAGATCCGGTAATTACCACTTGGTAAATTCCATTTCCTTCAGCATTCAGATCCAGGAGATAATTTGAATTACCTGCGTTGAAATTCAGTTTGCGGTTAAACACTAATTTTCCGCTCATGTCAAATACCTGTACCTGCACAGCTTCAGAACGATTCATGCTCAGGTTCAGATTAAATAATCCGGTAGAAGGATTTGGGTAAACCAACATGTTGCCTTCCATTAACAATTCTCCAACCGAAGAGTTGTTCGGAGCCGCAACCGTATTTCTGTTTGAACGTGTTGAATTGTGATTCACGGCACGATCTGAAACACAAGTAGCCGGTGCATAAACTTCAATAAAGTATTCACTGGAATCTACATTTGGAGTATTCACATCGGTGTAGGTGAATTGAGTAGCGGGAACAGTATCAATAATCACCCAGCCGGTAGTGTAATGGTGTCTCCAGATAATTTGCTCTGTAAATCCAAAGCCGATATACGAATCCCAGCTTAAATCTACACTGGTAGTTTGTGTGCGATCGGCAAACAAGTGAATAGTTTTGTGCACCGGACTAAAGTCTGATTCATTTCCACAATCATCTACTGCGGTCATCACATATTTCCAGGATTGTACCATAGCGTTGGCTCCGTAATCGATGAACTGACTAAGGCTGTCGTAATCTACTGCACCTACAAATTCAAATCCATTCAATTCGCAGGTCTCTCTGTAAATGTTGTAATGGTCGATATTGGTGGCCGACATATCTTTCTGCCAAACCACCAGGTTCATACCGGTTAAAGTATCTACAGTTACCAGGCAGATATCCTGACCAGCAACTATGTTTGACTCAAGGAAAACATGATAATTACCCTGACAACCTAAATCATCAGTGATGCTTAAGGTGTGCCATCCCGAATTTGCATTTAACAAATCTTCGTTGTTGTTGGTTCCATCCCATACCACAGAAGTGTAGATTCCTGAACCACCCTGAGGAGTAATGGAAATTTCACCATCATTGCCGCCACAAGTTGCATTCACATAGGTGTCCATCCCGTAATAAGGACCGAAACCTCCTGAAGAAACACTCACATTCATAGTGTCGGTACAGCCGGTAGCATCGGTTAAAATTACAGAGTAAAATCCTGCACCTAGTAAAGTTGCATTTTGAGTGGTTTGTCCACCTGCATTAGCACTCCATTGGTAGCTCACAGGTTGAACTCCTCCAAATGAATATGCCCATACCTCTGCATCATTTAAACCACACGAAGCGAGTTGAGCATAATAACCGTCTTGACGGAACATGTTCTGATCATTAATCGAAAAGCATTGTCCAACCATACATCCGGTTGCATCTGTAACAATTACCTGATAGGTACCAGGCGTAAGGTTGTTTTGGTCTTCTGTAGTTGTTCCGTTCGACCATTGGAAGCTAAAAGGTGCAACACCTCCGGTGATGGTTAAGTCAATGCTACCATTCGGATTTGTGCTACATGTAGGTTGATTCACTACGCTATTGGAAATGTTAGGCGCATCTGTTCCGGTAACCTGAAAACTTAATGAACCCTGACAGCTATTTGCATCGCTGGCAATTACCTGATACAAGCCTGGAGCAAGACTATCCGCAGAAAATCCAATATCACCATTCGACCATGTGATATCATAAGGTGAAGTGCCATTTAAAACGGTGAGGTTAGCAATAGCTGAAGGATTTCCGCAGGTTGTACTTGTGCTGGTTACATCAAGGGTAAGCGCATCAAAAATATTTGCAGTAAGGTTAATTGCACATCCATATACGTCATATGCAGTAACGCCATAACTACCGGGACCAATATTGGATAGGGTATCTCCGTTGTATTCGAACCAATCCCACCAGAAATCAAAAGGTGCTGTTCCACCAATTGCCTCAACCCATGCTATTCCGTTATTTTGACCACAATCTGAATCTATTTTATGCAAAACTGCATCAAAGACCGGCGGATCAACTAAAGTGAAATTCCCTGAATTTGAACAACCATTAGCATCCGTTACATCTACTGTGTATGTACCCGGAAAAAGATTATTTACGTTGTAAACCGTATCGCCGGTTGACCAGGAAACAGTAAAGGTTTGTGCACCCGAATAGCTATATGGGTAAATAGAAGCATAACCGGTATTCTCACCATGACAATGTGGATTGTTAAACCATAAACCAAGATCAACTCCATTTTTTACATAAACCCCACCTGCATACGTTAATAAACCATCTGTAGAAGTTGTAATGTAAACATCATAGGCTCCAACCGCTTTTGTACAGGAAATATCAAAATACCCAGAAATGTTGTCTGGAAAATCTGGAGGAGTTATGGAAGGAAAAAGGGTGTCTGAGGTTGAAGTGTGAATGAAATAAACACTTTGATAGCTCAGGAAATCTGTACCTGCCCCGTAAAATGAAAAATAATTACTGGTAGTACCTAAATAAAAAGTATCGGCCGGATTAGGTACAATAAATGGAGACGAACCATTGATTACAAGGTGGTTTAGGGAGCTGTCGTTTGCCGTATAAGTATCATTCGGATAAGTCAGCCACACATCAATGTCATAGGTTGCGTAAGCTGATAAGTCAGCCGTAGTTGAAAAGGTAAATGGCTGGTAATAGTAAGCGAACAAATCGCTGGTAAGCGTAAATTGTTCCATTACAGGAGCGCCTCCATTGATGGAATAATAAAACGTAATGATTTCACCGGTTAAAACGGTGTTCGGACCCCCATTGTAAATTTCAACGGAAACCTGTTCAGATGAAGTTAAATTCACACCGGAAACAGGTGTATTATAACTGGTAAAAAACAAATCAGTTTGAGCGAATCCCCATACCGAAATAAAAAGGGAAACCAGCAGTAGACCGGATTTTTTCATAAAGTAGTTTAAGTTTGATGCGAAATTAAAACAATTTAGTGACCTAAACCAAACATTTCATCATTGAAAAACAATGATTTATCGAACGGTATTCAATTAGAAATCGATATCCAGATTTAAACGCTTTTGGAGCAGGATCAAATGCGGGTTTTTTTCCGCCATTTTTTTGAATTTATCCTTGTTGGTATAGAGAAATGTATCGTCGCCACTGTCTTCTATTGTCGTTTCCAGTGTAATAGCGAAATTATTTAGCTTCTTCCGAATCATTTCGAGCAGATCCTGCTTTTCACGTTCGAGTCCGCCTTCCTGTGTTTTATTATCGATCGACAAAACGATTTTGTAATCTTCCTGCAGCATTGGAGCTCGTTTGCTGAGGGTAACCACAATGGAGTCCTTGCCCAGATTTTTATAGTGAAGCACGATATCCGTCCAGGCCGCATCAAATTCTTCACGCGTGAAAGGAGTTACTGGTCCGCTCACCGTTCCGTTTTCATTTTGCGAATCCTGGTTTTCGGCGATGCTTCGCTTGTTCCGGTAATCGCTGATGTTGATGGTGTTCAACTTGGTAATATCGCGGGTAACGGGAATGGTGTGCCCGTCTTTTTCTATAGCTGCCGGAGCCTCACTTGCTTTTTTAACAGCGGTGGATGCAGAGGCAGAAATACTTCGTACCGTTTTATTTTGCGCAGAAAGATAATTGGGATTTCCAGCCTGGTTTTTAGGTGGAAGGATGGGTATTAATTCAAGTTTTTTTTTTCTCCCTGAGGATCGAGGGAGCAGGCTTGCATCAGGGTGAGTTCTACCAGCAGACGTTGATTTTTTGATGCTTTATAGGAAACATCGCAACGGCTATATAATTCCAGTGCCTGAATAAGAACCTGCACCGGTGCCGCTTTTGCTTGTTGCTGATAACGGTCTTTGATGGACTCGGATGTTTCCAGCAGCACCAATGTTTGCGGGTCTTTGCAAACCAGCAAATCACGGAAGTGCGATGCCAGTCCGTTAATGAAAATATGTCCGTCGAAACCTTTTTTAAGAATCTCATCAAAAATAATGAGCACACTTTTAATATCCTGTGCAAGAATGGCGTCAGTCACCCGGAAGTAATAGTCGTAATCAAGGATATTGAGGTTGTCAATAACCGCTTTGTAACTGATGTCATTCCCGGCAAATGAAACGATCTGATCGAAAATGGAAAGTGCATCGCGTAAACCTCCATCTGCTTTTTGGGCGATGATATGTAAGGCTTCAGGATCGGCAGTAATTCCTTCGTTGGCAGCAATTTTTTGAAGATGCTGCGTGATATCGGAAATTTTAATCCGGTTAAAATCGAAAATCTGACAACGGGATAAAATCGTAGGAATGATTTTGTGTTTTTCCGTTGTGGCAAGAATAAAGATAGCGTGACGTGGAGGCTCTTCGAGTGTTTTCAAAAAGGCATTGAATGCACCGGTAGAGAGCATGTGAACCTCGTCGATAATATATACTTTGTACTGACCTAATTGTGGTGCAAAACTGACCTGCTCAATCAAGGCACGGATTGCGTCGACTCCATTATTGGAAGCCGCATCCAACTCATAAATGTTGAGTGATCGTCCCTCATTAAAAGATTTGCAGGATTCGCATTGGTCGCAGGCTTCGGTGTTCGACTGCAAATCCATGCAATTGATGGTTTTTGCCAAAATACGGGCACAGGTGGTTTTTCCAACACCGCGCGGACCGCAAAACAAAAAGGCCTGAGCCAGGTGTTTATTGGCAATGGCATTCTTCAGCGTAGAGGTAATAGAACCCTGACCCACAACCGTGTCGAAGGTTTGGGGACGATACTTCCTGGCCGAAACAATGAAATTTTCCATCTTTGAGGCACAAATATAAGATGAAGCTGAGCCAGGGCGAGGAAATGTGTATAACTTTTAGGAACAGCCTTTTTAGTTGAAAACCTTGTTTCGTGCTTCCTTTTTTCTATCTTTGCCGTCCGGTTTATTCCGGAGAAATAGCAAATAATTCAAAATCAATAAATTATGTCTAACCGTTACGAAACTGTTTTCATTTTGACTCCCGTTTTGTCTGATGATCAGGCAAAGGAAGCAGTTGCAAAGTTCAAGGGTATCCTGAAGGATCTCAAAGCTAAGGTCGTTCACGACGAGTTTTGGGGCCTGAAGAAACTGGCTTATCCTATCCAGAAAAAAACGACCGGATTCTATCAACTCATCGAGTTTGATGCAGATGCGGAAGTAATTGCTCGTCTGGAAGTGGAATACCGCCGCGATGAACGTGTGCTGCGTTTCCTTACTGTGAAACTCGACAAACATGCTGTTGCTTACAACGAAAGAAAGCGCAGCGGCGAAACCGCCAAGCCACGTAAAAAAGAAAAGGCTTCCTAAGCCCATTGTAAAACCCTAAAAAAGAACTGAAATGTCAGTAGATAACGATATTCGCTATTTGACCCCCATCAGCATTGAAACGACAAAAGAAAAATATTGTCGTTTTAAGAAATCAGGTATCAAATACATCGATTACAAAGACCCCAATTTCTTATTGAAATTCGTAAACGAACAAGGAAAAATTCTTCCACGTCGTGTAACAGGAACCTCTTTAAAATTTCAGCGCAAAGTATCTCAGGCGGTGAAGCGTGCTCGTCACCTTTCCCTGATGCCGTATGTAGCTGATATGCTGAAATAATAACCTTTTAGAATCAAATAGTCATGGAAGTAATTCTCAAGAAAGACATCGATAAACTCGGCTACAAAGATGATGTAGTGAAGGTTCGCGACGGTTATGGTCGTAATTTCCTCATCCCAAAAGGTTATGCTGAGGTTGCTACAGAATCAGCAAAGAAAATGCTTGCTGAAAATCTGAAACAACGTGCTCACAAAGAAGCTAAAGTTCGCGCTGAAGCTGAGAAAATGGCAGCTGCACTGAAAGGTGTAACTGTAAAAGTTGGAGCAAAAGCCGGCGAGAGCGGTAAAATTTTCGGAAGTGTTAACACCATTCAGGTGGCTGATGCTCTGAAAAAATTAGGTTATGATTTTGATCGTAAACATATCTCGATTAAAAACGAACCAATTAAAGTTCTCGGTACTTACGAAGCGGTAATCCGTCTTCATAAGGATATCACAGAAACCATCACTTTCGAAGTGGTAGAAGAATAATAGATCATTCTTTACGGAAAACCCTGACCATTGTGTCGGGGTTTTTTGTTTATTGAAGTATATTTTAAACATGAAAATCCTTCTGGAAAAATACCTTCGTTCAGGTTTTATCCGCAATGTGTTTACACTGGCGGCCGGATCGGGATTGGCGCAAATTATTTCGGTTGCCAGCAATATTATTCTCGCCAAGTATTTTTTTCCGCCGGAAGATTTTGCGATTTACGCCGTGTTTTTTTCCTGGTTTCAACCTTTAAGCATCGTTGGTGCATTGCGACTGGAAGTAGCCATTCCCATGCCTGCGGGCGACGAAGAGGCTGTTGCCTTGACAAAAACAGCAATACGGGTTGGACTCCTCACTAGTTTTCTTTCTTTGATGGGTGTCAGCTTGTGGTTTTTCATATCACGATATTTTGGTTTAAATACCGCTCAGGGATTTTACTTTTTATTACCCATCACCGTGTTCTCCGGAATACTCATGCAGAGTTATAATGTTCTGTCGGTACGATGGGAAAATTACAGAAACAACGCTACCAGCAGGGTGCTTACCAATGTAGTTATAGCGCTTGTTTCTATTCTGCTTGGTTACCTGAGTTTTGGACCCGAAGGATTAATCATCGGATTGTTTAGCGGCCAGTTTGCCGGTGCTATCTACATGTATTTTTCCATGCATCATCGCATACGGTCCACATCACCCTACCAGGGTGAAAATTTATTTAAGAAATACCGCGAATTTATCTGGATAAATACCCCGCATGCATTTGTGGATACCCTTCAACTGACCGGTACCGTTTTTTTATTGCGATGGTTGTTTAACGACGAAATTGTTGGTTGGTTTTTCCTGTCGTGGCGCATATTAAAAATGCCTTTGACTTTTATGGGAACTGCCGTTTATCAGGTGTTTTATACGCGGGCAAGCAAAGCCTATCACACCGGTGAAGATATACGTCCGGCCATTCGGAAAATTTATGGTCAGATGTTTTTACTCGGACTCCCCATTTGCATTGTGCTGTTGATTGGTGGTCCCTATTTGTTTGCACTTGTTTTTGGAGAAGAATGGAGAGGTGCCGGCGAATTATCGAAAATCATGGCGATATGGTTGTTTGCCAATTTTATCGTTTCACCGGTTTCGTGTATGGCCATGATTCACCAACAGCAGGGAAAAGCCTTTATGCTGGCCATTATGGAATTACTGATTCGCTTTGGATCCTTAATTCTTGGTGAAGCACTGGGTGGTTTGGAAGGCGGTTTCTGGATGATGTCCATTTCCAGTACATTCCTGATGATTTTTATGATGTACTGGTACATTTCCATTTCCCGTCCAATTATCCAACATTGATTGTTAGGATTTCCCTCTGCATCACGGATGTGTTTTGCTCATTATCGTATCTTTGAATTCTATGTCGGCCGTTAAAATCATTATTGAACCGGGTTCTGCTTCGAAGCATTACTGGAAAGATATCTGGCAGTACAGAGGATTATTGTTCTTTCTGGCATGGCGCGATTTGGCTGTACGTTATAAGCAAACCGTTATCGGTGTTTTGTGGGCATTAATTCGTCCCTTGTTAACCATCGGTGTTGCTGCATTTATCAATTGGATCAATCACCGTTCACAGAGTGAAGGAGTGCCCGTGTTGGTGATGTCGACCATTGCCACCATTCCCTGGATTTTGTTCTCCTCGATTTTTGGTGAATCGTCGAATTCCTTAATTGCGAATTCGAATTTGCTCACCAAAGTTTATTTCCCGCGATTGATTGTTCCTTTAAGTACCATTCTTGTCTGTCTGGTTGATTTTGCGATTTCACTGGTGATTTTATTGGCCGTGATGCTTATTTATCATGTGGTACCGGGAGTTGAAATCCTTTTGTTGCCCTTGTTTATTCTACTCACCATTATCGCTGCAAGTGGAGCCGGATTTTGGATGGCATCACTGAATGTGAAGTACAGAGATTTCAGATACATCATTCCGGTAATTACGCAATTCGGATTATTTGTTTCTCCGATTTTATTTTCAAGCGCTGATATTTACCAGAGTTCGTATCCGGAATGGTTGAAATACATCTGGAGTATAAATCCGATGGTGGTGGTAATTGAAGGATTTAAATGTTCGTTTTTGGGTGCAGAACAATTTGTTTTCCATCCGGGAATGTATGTCTCCTTAAGTACAGGTTTTGTTTTATTGTTTTTCGGGATTTGGTATTTCAGAAAAACAGAAAGAGGATTTGCCGACGTGATTTAATATGGCTAACGCGATTATAAAAGTTGAAGGTTTAAGTAAACGATATGTGTTGCAGCATAATCGTACAGAACGCTATATGACTTTTCGCGATATGCTCACCAGTGGATTCCGGAAATCGGCTTCCGTTTCTAAATCTGATTTCTGGGCGCTGAATAATGTTTCATTTGATGTTCAGGCTGGAGATCGAGTTGGAATTGTGGGAAGGAATGGAGCGGGTAAATCAACCTTGCTAAAAATTTTAAGCCGTATTGTTGATCCAACAAAAGGAAGAATAGAAATTAATGGTCGACTCGCCTCTTTGCTTGAAGTGGGTACCGGTTTTCATCCTGAATTAAGCGGGCGAGAAAATGTTTTTCTGAATGGTTCCATTTTGGGGATGTCGCGCAGTGAAATTGCACGGAAGTTTGATGAGATCGTAGCCTTTGCTGAGGTAGGGAAATTTATTGATACACCTGTAAAACGATATTCGAGCGGAATGTATGTGCGATTGGCATTTGCGGTTGCTGCACATCTTGAACCGGAAATTTTGGTGGTGGATGAAGTATTGGCTGTGGGTGATTCTGAATTTCAAAAAAAATGCATCGGCAAAATGAAGGAAGTTTCTTCGGATGGAAGAACGATTTTGTTTGTGAGTCACAATATGGCCGCCGTGCAGAATCTGTGCAACAAATCTATTTTTCTAAAGCATGGCGAGTTGGTGGATTACGGTGATACCTCGCTGATATTACCGAAATATTTAAAAAGTACCGACCAGGGTTCGAGTGTGGATTTACGTTCGCGTGCCGACCGCTCCGGTTCCGGCCTTATTCGTTTTACAGCGTTTGATGTTTGTGATTCGAAGGGAGAACAATTGTTGACTCCGCAAACCGGACAAGATGTGATGCTTCGTTTTGCATTTGAAAAAAACGGCGAAGTAAATCGTTTACATCTGGCAGTGGGTATAGATGATGAATACGGAACACGCATTACGCATTTGAGCAATGAAGTGACCAATCAGATTTTTGAAAAAGTAGAAAAGGATCAGCACTACATCCAAATTCACATACCTCAATTACCGTTAAAAAATGGAAGCTATTCATTTACGCTTTATTCAACCGTAAATGGCGAATTAGCCGATTATATTCAGAATGCCGGTAGCTTTTTTGTGGAGTCGGGCGATTTTTATGGAACGGGAAAACTTCCGCCCGAGGGACAAGGAAATTTTTTATTGAAGCATCATTTTACACTTTCATAACGTGAGTCCATTCAGAAAATTTATTCATCAAATCAGAATTCATCGTCACGAAGGTGTCGGCATCTGGGCCTTTCGTTATTATAAGCGCTGGAAGAAAAGTCAGGTTTCCAATTCGATGAAAGATGAAATGCCATGGATTTCTCTCCGGGCAGTTGATTTTCTGGAAAAAAATATTCGATCCGATTTTAAAGTATTCGAATATGGCGGAGGAGGCAGCACTTTGTATTGGAGCACACGTGTTGCAGAAGTTGTTACCGTGGAGCACGATGCCGAATGGTTTAAGCATTTGGAAACATCGATGCAGTCGCGTAAAAATGTAAAATGGAACGGATGTTTTGTGGGACCACAAACGGGTGATTTAAGTCCAAATCCTGATCCTGCTGATCCTGATTTATTTTCTTCGGACGATTTAGCATCCAAGGGTAAAAACTATAAGGATTATGTGCTGACGGTAGATAATTATCCGAACGAATATTTTGATGTGGTATTGATTGATGGTCGTTCGCGTGCTTCGTGTTTAAAATATGCTTTTCCAAAATTAAAACGAGGCGGCTGGTTGATATTAGATAATGCAGAGCGCATTTATTATACCGATTTGAATACAGAAATTGTAAACCAGATGGAAATGGTGGTTGGGGGAATGTGTCCGGGATTATTTTCTGTCGATTTTTCGGAGACGCGTATTTACCGTAAAAAATAAGAATGAATTCTTTGGCACCGGTTATTGTTTTTGCCTATAAGCGACCCGATTTGCTTGAGCAAACACTTGTGTCGCTTTCCGGGAATGCTGAGTCGGCCAACACCGAACTTTTTATTTTTTGTGATGGTCCCAAAGCACAGGCGGGTCCTGCCGAACGCGCTGCCATTGATCAGGTAAAAAAAATTGCTTCCTCCAGAAACTGGTGCGGAAAAACACAGGTAATCGCTGCGGAATCAAATAAAGGATTAGCTACTTCGGTTATGGAAGGTGTTTCGATGTTGCTGAATACCCATGAATCGGTTATTGTGGTGGAAGATGATGTTCGTTTATCGAAGTATTTTCTTCGTTTCATGAATGACGCATTGAACATGTATGCTTCTTCTGACCGTGTGTTAGCTGTGGGTTCCTGGAATTATTTTGCGGATGGAAAAATTGCTGATGATTCCTTTTTTCTTCGGTATCCCGATAGTATTGCCTGGGCAACCTGGAAACGGTCCTGGTCGAAATTCAGATCAGACGGCGCCAAAGCCATGGAAGAATTACAAGCGAAAAATTTGATGCAACGGTTTAATGGCGACCGTTCCATTTCTTATTTCTCCGACATGCTGAAGAAGCAATGCGAAGGAAAAGTAGATAGCTGGGCCATTCGCTGGACCGCTACGGCTATTTTAGAAGATATGTACTCTATTTATCCTTCCAGAAGTTTATCGCGCCATGAAGGATTTGGAGAAGGGGCTACTCATGAAACCAACGATCGTGATTATAATGCGACTTTAGGATTAGCACAGGAACCTATTGCGTTAAAACCCATTTCCGTAGAAGAGAATTTGAAGGCATTCGGTTACTGGAAAAAATTTTTGTTAGCTAATTTTTCCGACACCAACGGATTTAGCGGTTGGAAACTCTGGGTGTGGAAACGATTGCCTTTTTCATTCAGGAATTGGTACCGAAATAAAACTGTAAAAGCGATATGAAATCTGTTGTAAGAAGACTGTTGCATGGGAAACCCACGGAAGAAGCAATTTTACTCCGTGATGCAAATCAATTTCCCCGCTTTACGCCTCATCGCTTTACGTATCGGGGTATGAATATTGAGGTGAGCGATTTTCTTTCTGTGGCCTGGCAAATTGCTGAAATATTTGGTGAAGAACGATTGAAGTTTGAATCGAAAAATCCTTCTCCAGTTATTTTGGATTGTGGAGCCAATGTGGGAATTGCCGCTCTTTATTTTAGTCGCTTATTTCCGCAGGCACAATTGCATTGTTTTGAACCGGAGAACCGCGTGTTGAATTGTTTAAAAAACAATTTATCCTCCAATCAGGTCACTACTGCCAAGGTTCACGAAAAGGCGGTTTGGATAAATAATGATGGAGTGAATTTTGGAGGTGAAGGTGCCGATGGTGGTTCGGTTTATCATGAAAAAAATAGTCAGAAAGTTCCATCTGTCCGCTTAAAAGATGTTTTAGGCGGTTTTGAACGGGTGGATGTTTTAAAAATGGATATCGAAGGAGCTGAAGTGGAGGTGTTGAAGGATTGTGGTGATTCCCTGAAGAAAATAAAGTATTTGTATGTGGAATACCATTCCTTTCAGAATCGTCCGCAGCAATTGGATCAATTACTGGGATTACTGGCTGAATTGGGATTCAGGTATCAGTTAAAAACAATCGGACATATTGCTCATCATCCTTTTTTAGGATTGCCGGCAGATTTAGAAATGGATATACAGTTAGATATTCACGCTATCAATGAGCGTATTTAAATCGAAAATAAAAAACATGTTGTTGAACATCGATAAAAAAATCGATCGTTCAATGAATGGATCTTGTGCCGTGTTGTTATATCACCGGGCGACACAACTGGAATCGGATCCGCAATTGCTTTCGGTTAGTCCACAACATTTCGATGAGCAATTGAATTATTTAAAAAATAATTACCGCGTATTACCCATTGAGGAATTTTCGGAAATTTTACTGAGTAAAAAACGGTTTCCTGCAAAATCGGTAGTGCTCACTTTCGATGACGGATATGCCGATAATTATCTGGAAGCTCTTCCTATTCTGGAAAAACACCAATTGCAAGCGCTATTTTACATTTCTACCGGTACACTTAATACGAGCAATGAATATTGGTGGGATGCCGTAGAGCGGATTGTACTATACGGAAAACAACCTTCAGAAAAAATGATGCTTGAAGCGGGCGGTGTTTCTTTTGACTTAAATGGAGATCGTCATCTACTTTATGAATCCTTATTGCCGGTTTTGCGTCGACTCCCATCAGAAACAAGAGAACAAAAAATAAAGCACTTAGCTGAAGTATTTCACAATAATGATGGTCGACCATCACACCGTGCCATGCGTTGGGATGAATTAAAAGCCATGCATCAATCAGCTTCTGCAGTTATTGGTGCGCATACGCATTTACACCCTTCGCTTGGAAAATTAAATGTGGAAGAACAGGAGCAGGAAATTCTTCGTTCCAAATCTATTTTAGAGCAGCAACTGAATTGCAGCATTGAACATTTTTCTTACCCTTTTGGAACAAAACTTGATTTTACGGAAGACACCATTCGTATTTGCCGTAAAGCAGGATTTAAAATGGTAGCAGCTAATTTTCCGAAGTTTGCCAATAGAAAATCAAATCCATTTGCCTTTCCCCGACATCTTGTACGCGATTGGAATCTGGAGGAATTTAAACGTCATTTAGTTACATTTTTCTGATGAAGATTGTCCACATAAGTACCAGCGATAGAGGAGGTGCAGGAATAGCTGCTGTACGTCTTCATTTATCATTGCTGGAAAAAAATGTGGATTCGCATTTGCTTACGCTTTATCAGTTTGGACCAACCCTTCCAAATCATGTAACCTATGCCAATAAGGATGTAATGATTGCACCACTTGGTTGGTTAAAGGATTTCATTATTAAAGTAAAACGTAAGTTTAGAATTTACCAGCCTGCGCATGATCGTAAAGGGAAAAAATATTTAAAGGGACGCGGCACCGGTTTTGAGAATTTTTCTTTTCCCGATGGATTGACCCGCTTGGAACGTCATCCTTTGGTCATGTCCGCTGATATCATCCATCTTCATTGGGTGAGTGAAGGAATGCTGAATTGGTCAACATTTTTTTCTGCTTGTCAAAAACCGCTAATATGGACGCTTCACGATATGAATCCATTTACCGGTGGTTGTCACCATGCCGATGATTGTACACTTTTTCAGTCGAACTGTTCGATTTGTCCGCAACTAAAAGGGACCATTGATCCCGGTATTTCTCACGCGATCTGGAGTTATAAAGCGAAGTCCGTTTCAGATATAAAAAATTCGCAATTAACTATTACTGCTCCCTCGCATTGGTTAACTCAATTATCGCAAAGTTCTAAACTGTTCTCAAGCTTTAACCATATTACCATTGCGAATGGTGTAAACAATTCGGTTTTTCATCCGGTGGATGTGGAAGAAATGCGCAAAAAATATTCCTGGTCGCAAGGGAAAAAAGTTATTTTGTTTGTAGCGCATCATGTTAACAATATCCGTAAAGGAATTCCCTTTTTATTGGAAGCATTTCAAAGCATGAATCGCGAAGAAGTGGTTTTATGTTCGGTAGGTTATCCTTCCGAAGAATTATCGTCCATCCCCGGATTTTATCAATTGGGTTATGTGCAGGATGAATCGACCATGGCTGCATTGTATTCGATGGCGGATGTATTTGTTTTACCTTCGATGGCGGAGAATTTTCCGAATACCATTGCGGAGGCTTTATGCTGTGGAACGCCCTGCGTTGCTTTTGAAGTAGGTGGAATTCCGGAGCAAATTAATTCGGGGAATGGCGTTTTAGTGAAGGAGAAAAATGCAGTTGCATTAGGTGGTGCCATTGAACAAGTATTGACCACCAATTTTTCCAGAGCACAAATAGCGGCGGATGCAAAATTGCGTTTTGGTCAATCGCTCATCGCTGATGCTTTCATTTCTCTTTACAGGAAAGGAGTAGATGCATGAAAGTTTCTATCGTAACCATCAATTATAACAATAAAGCAGGATTGATTAAAACCCTTGATTCTGTTTATCGCCAAAGCTTCCCTGATATGGAAATGGTGATTATTGACGGGGGATCGACGGATGGAAGTGCGGAATGTGTTGATTCGTACAAAAGCAGAATTGGTTTTTTTGTTTCTGAAAAGGATAAAGGGATTTATCATGCTCAAAATAAAGGCTGGCAACATGCAAAGGGAGACTATGTACTCTTCCTGAATTCTGGGGATGTCTTCGCTGCTGATGATGTTTTGGAGCGCGTATTTTCGGTGGAGCAAGCTGCTGATATTATATACGGGAACATGCTGATTGTTGCCGAAGATGGTTCCGAACGTTTGGGAAAAATGCCTTCGAAAATCGGTATCAAACAATTGTACAAAGATACCTTGTGGCATCCCGTTTCGTTTATCCGTACCTCCTTATTCAGCAAGCATGGAGGGTATGATGAGTCGTTAAAAATCGTTGCGGATTATGATTTTTTCTGTCGTGAAATTTTAAAGTTTAAAGCGAAATTGAGTTATGTGGATGTAACCATATCTAAATTCGACACGACCGGTTTAAGTTCTAATCCGGCGCGTAAAACACAAATTGCAGCCGAGAGAAAATTGGTACAAGACCGGTACATGTCAGGTTTCCTGCTTTTTTTCTTCCGTATGTATTCCAAATGGAGGGCTTAATATGGTTTCGGTAATCATTCCAACATATAATTACGGTTCATTTATTTCGGAGGCATTAACGGCAGTTCTGAATCAGACTTATGCGGATTGGGAATGCATTGTGGTGGATGATTGCTCAACGGATAATACAGCATCCATTGTACAATCGTTTATTCAACGTGATGGACGATTTCAGTATTTAAAAACAATTTCCAATGCAGGTGTATCGGCTGCGCGAAATTTAGGTATTCGAAAAGCGAAAGGGGAGTGGATTCAATTTTTAGATGCGGATGATTTAATTGCTCCGGATAAAATTGAAATTCAACTGCAATTTTTATTGGCAAATCCGAATGTGGATATCGTTTATTCCGATTTTTTCCATTTTACCGACCATGCCGATTTTTCGTCTAAAGGAGAATATACCGTTCATGAACGTGTGAACGGATCCGGTCATCTTGTGGTCCCTGTTTTATTGCGTGGAAATGTTTTCAGGATGAATACCTTATTGATCCGGAAAAATACAATGCTTGAATCAGGTTTATTCAGAGAGGAATTCCGGAGTGTGGAGGACTGGGAATTTTGGTTGAGGATCTTATCGCGCGGTGCGGAAATTCGTTTTTTACCTGATGTCCGCGCAATGAGTGCCGTACGGGTTAATCCGAATGGATTAAGTAAGGATCAATCGACCATGAAGAAATTTTATCTTCCGGTTTTGCAAACACTTCTTCAATCGCCTGCTGTTGCTCTTTCCTTAAAACCGGGAATTTGGATGCGTTTTTCGATTGTGTTCACCGATAAAATTTTTCGGAATGAAGAAAAGCTGATTTTGAACGAAAGAAAATCCTTGTTTATTTTTCTTTTGATTCTTCATTTAATCGTGTTGTTCCCTTTTTATATCATTTATAAATTAATGCGTTTACTGCAATGATTTACGATTGTTTTACCTTTTTTAATGAATTGGATTTACTCGAAATCCGCTTAAACGAATTGGATGCTTATGTAGATCGTTTTGTTTTAGTGGAGGCTACTTTAACGCATCAGGGAAAACCTAAACCTTTACATTTTGCGGAAAACAAAGCGCGCTTTGAAAAATTCCTTCCAAAACTAATTCATGTGGTGGTGGACCAGTATCCGGAACGTACAGATGATTCTGCCTGGGTATATGAAAAACATCAGCGTAATTCCATCGCCAATGGATTAAAAGATTGCAAGAGCGGAGACGTGATCATGGTTTCGGATGTCGATGAAATTCCTCGTCCCGAAAAAATCGCTGAAGCGGCAAAATTAAAGGGGACCCGCATTTTCCGTCAACGGATGTATTATTATTATCTCAATTGCATTAATGCAACTGAAGTCGGTGCGAAACAATACATGTGGAATGGAACCATCATGTTTAACTATGAAGATTTAAATCGTCCGATTCAGGATTACCGCGAAATCGGAATGAAAATGCTGGCTAAGTTTACGCCTCGTCCATTGCATCGGATTTACTACACCTTTTATTTATTCCGGCATGTAAACATGAAAGGATGGAAAATTCGTTTTATTCAGGATGCGGGTTGGCATTTTTCTTATTTGGGAGGAGTGGATAAAATTATCCATAAGCTGGAAGCATTTGCGCATTCGGAATACAACAAACCAGAGTATAAAGATCCTGAACGGATAAAGTCGGCCATTGCCAATGGGGAAGATATTTTCGGAAGAGGATTTCGTTATCGGTTTATTGACCTGGATGCCAGTTGGCCAACGTATATTGTGGCGAACAAAGAAAAATTCAGGAATTACCTTTCTCCAATGAAAGCCTGATCAATTGCTCCATCGCATCACCCCAGTGCGACCAATTGTGACTTTTTTCAAAAAGCATTCTGGATTTTTCCTGAATTTGACGATATTCGGAAGGATGATGATACCAGTATTCTAATTGATCTGCATATTCCTTTGCTGTGGCTGATTCCGGAAGGAGAATTCCATTTTCATTTTGAATGACTGCTCCTGAAATGCCCCCTGTATTTCGTGCAAGAGATGGTGTTCCGCAGGCAGCTGCTTCTACAAACACAATTCCGTAGCATTCTGCTTTGGATGGAAGAAAGAGCACATGCGATTCCAGTAAAAGCTGAATGATTTGTTGTTCTCCTGCTGCATCATTTTTGTTGATGAAAGGAATGATACGAATATGTTTCTCTTCTGAAAATGGAGGATTACATCCGACAATGGTTAAATGTACAGGGATGTTTTTTTTCTGGAGGAGACGAAAACTTTCCATTACCAAATCTCCGCCTTTGCGATGCCAATCCACTCCCAGAAATAATAATTTCAATACATCATTTTTCTTTTCTGCCAATGCCATTTCTCTGGTTGGACCATTCGAAAAATTTGGTCCAAATGGAATCAATTTCATTTTTTCCGCTTTTCCTCCATGATCTTTTATCGCTGATGAGCGTGCCCATTCAGAAGGAAAAACCGCAAAAGCCGATTTTTGAATGGCGAATGTTTCAGTTTCGAGCGATTGATTTTTCGAGTTGAGCGATAGATTGGAGTAGGCCGGATAATAGTCAACCATATTCGCCAGGGTTGTGTCGGAAAGCAGAATGACCGGGATTGAAGCCGGTAAATGCGCAATGATGGAAGATCCCGAAGGTGCGATGAGCAAATCGGGTTGATAGCGATTGATCTTTTCCATCACCTGTGCCGCATATTTTTTACTGAGCGATACGGAATGCGAATAATCATACCTCTTCTTTAAAATGCGGTGTGATAAGCGATTGCGGATTTTGCCCATTTTTAAAGCGTTTCCGCCATCGAGTGGACCAAAAACGATGATTTGTTCGTATCGTTTTTTTAACTCGTTCAGCATTGCAAAATGGATTCCGGACCAGGAACGTTTGTCGTTCGGGTCGGTTGTGGTGAGAAATCCGATTTTAATCTGCCGATTCATTGTCCAAAAGTAGGGATTTCTATCGGTATTGGTATATTTGCAGGAACTCATTTTCTAGAATGGAAACCAGCGCTACGGTTGATGTAGTTATTGTAAGTTATAATGTGAAATCCGTTTTAAAGGATTGTTTGCATTCCATAGCTGATTTACCTTCCGGATTTACCATTTATGTGGTCGACAATGCCTCTTCGGATGGAACAGCAGAAATGATTCAATCTGAATTTCCCCGTGTTGAATTTATTTCTTCCGGCGCAAACATTGGTTTTTCTCCTGCCAATAATCTGGCCATGCAAAAAGGGAAAGGAGAATATATTTTATTGCTGAATCCCGATACCATCGTAAAACAACCTGCCTTGATCGATTGGTTGAACTTACACATTGAAAAGCAAGCCGGATTATCGGCCTGTAAATTGCTAAATACAGATCAGTCGCTCCAAATCTCTGCATGGAAAACACCCGGCGTAATGGATTCATTATTGGAGTTGTTTTATCTGCACCGTTTATTTCACATTACGCAATATCCTGAAGAAATGTATCAGCGTGATGCTGAAGTGGAAAATGTTTCAGGTGCAGCGATGTTGTTTTCGAGAAAAGTATTTGATGAAGTAGGCGGATTGGATCCGAATTTGTTTTGGATGGAGGATACCGATTTTTGTTACCGGGTTAGATCATCCGGAAAAAAAGTAATTTATTTTCATGAACCCGAGATTGTGCATATTGGTGGACAATCCTCCAAATCGAATTATAATCGGGTAATCAGTAATCAACTGATCAGTCGTTTAAAGTTTACGCGAAAACATCGAAGCATGGTTTCATTTGTGGTGTTGACCCTGATTATCTATTTGCATTGCATCAGCCGGATAATCGGTTTCGGATTGATTTATCCTTTAAAACGAAATGCCAAAGCAAAAGCTTATATTTATTCATTCGGGCGGTTGAACCGTTATATTTGGAAAAAGGACATGAGCATATGAAGATTCTTTTACTTGGAGATATTAATTCGGCACATGTTCAGCGCTGGGCCATCGGACTTTCTTCTAAAGGAATGAAGATTGGGTTGTGGTCCCTCGCCAAAGCGAAAGAAGATTGGTACACCAAACATCAAATTGAAGTATTCGGACAAGAACGTGCAGGAGGCGGAAAGTTTGCGTATTTCTTTGCGCACAAAGACGCGGAGAAAGCATTAAAAGAATTTCAACCGCAGATCCTACATTCCCATTATGCCAGTTCCTATGGAATGATTGGAAGAAAATTAAATTTTCATCCATTTTGTATTTCCGTATGGGGAAGTGATATCACCCATTTCCCACATGGAGCGTTTCGCCGTTCCATTATGCGGAAAAATCTTGCTGCAGCGGATGCCGTTTTTGCCACCAGTAAATTTTTATCGCAGATACTCGAAGTTATCTGGAATAAAAAAAATACGATAATTCCATTCGGAATAGATACAGATCGTTTTCATCCGGGAAAAGTCCGCAATCACTTTACCCAAAAAGAAGTGGTAATAGGAACCGTAAAAGCATTAGAAACCATTTACGGAATTGACGCTACCATTGCCGCATTTGGAATGATGAAACGTCGCCGGCCGGATATTCCTGCCCGTTTATTGATTGCCGGTGATGGATCGATGCGACGAGCGTTAATGCGACAGGTTCAGTCGGACGGTATTGAAAATTTTGTGAAATTCATTGGTAAAGTTCCACATCAGAATGTACCGGATGTTCATCGCGAAATTGATGTGTTCGTGAATTTGAGTCACTACGAAAGTTTCGGAGTTTCCGTTCTCGAGGCATCTTCCTGCGAAAAGCCGGTTATCGTTTCTAATGTGGGAGGACTCAAAGAAGTGGTAACGGATAACTACACCGGTTATCTGGTGGAACCAATGATGATTAAAAAAGTATCTGAACTCATGGAGAAGCTGGCGGAAAATGAGTCGTTACGAAATCAATTGGGTGTTCGCGGAAGAGAGTATGTGGAGTCGACCTACAACTGGGAAAAGAACCTTAATGAAATGATTGCCGAATATCAAAAATTGATTTCGAGATGAAGATTTTGATTTTAACGCAATATTTTCCGCCCGAAGTTGGAGCACCGCAAAACCGCTTGTACGAATTAGCTATTCGTTTAAAAGAAAAAGGTGATGAGGTAACCATTTTAACGGCAATGCCGAATTATCCGAAGATGGAAATTCATGAAGGGTACAAAGGAAAATGGCGGGTGAAAGAAGAAATCAAAGGTTTAACTGTTCACCGCAGCTGGATTTATGTTTCGAATAAAAAGAGTATTGTCCGCCGACTTTTAAATTACTATTCATTTGTTTTTTCTGCATTCTGGGTGGGTTTATTCAGGATTCGCAAACAGGATATTTTATTGGTGGAGAGTCCGCCTTTATTCCTTGGAAAAACAGCCTGGTTATTGTCCCTCTTTAAACGATCGAAAATGATTTTTAACGTCAGCGATCTGTGGCCGGAGAGTGCGGAGAAACTTGGACTCGTAAATAATAAATTATTGTTGTGGGGAAGTTATAAACTGGAGGCCTTTTTATATCGCCGTTCATGGCTGGTGAGTGGACAAACTCAGGGTATCGTAAAAGATATTCAGAAGCGTTTTCCAAAAAAGGATGTGGTGTGGTTGCCCAATGGCGTCAATGTCCGTTTGTTTGTACCACAGGAAAACGAAGCGAAAAGCTGGAGAACAGAAATCGGATTAAAAGCAGATGATTTTGTTTTGTTGTATGCGGGGATTATTGGTTATGCGCAGGGATTGGATATTCTTTTGAAAGCTGCAGAGCGATTAAAGACACATCAGCAGGTGAAATTCGTTCTATTGGGTTCTGGTCCCGAAAAAGAGCGATTACTCGCGCTAAAACAGGAAATGCATTTGGACAATGTTCTGTTTCTGGATCCTGTTCCGAAAGCGAAAATGCCTGCCGTGGTAAGTGCAGCGGATGCAGCGGTTATTCCATTGCGAAAACTTGATTTATTTCTGGGAGCAATTCCTTCTAAATTATTTGAAAATCTCGCCATGAAAAAACCAATTCTGTTGGGTGTAGATGGTGAGGCCAGAGAATTATTTATCGAAAAGGGAAAAGGCGGATTGTATTTTGAACCGGATAATGACGAAGACCTTGCGGCTAAAGTGGAACTCCTGATTTCAAATCCGCATTTGGTAAAAGAACTGGGAGAAAACGGACATCGTTATGTTTCGGAGTATTTCGATTTGGATAAGATTGCTGAAGGTTTTAGAACGAAGCTGATTGAAAAAATGAAATGAAAAAAGTGAATGAAATAGAAAAAGGTTTTGGAAGTCCTGCATTCTGGGGATTCTCCATTCTCCTTTTGCTTATTCCCATTCAACCTTCCCTTGTTCCTGCAGCGGTATTGTTATTTATATTATTATCCTTTTTCGAAATCCGTCAATTTCGGTTTGACTCAAGTTTTTTAAAACGTAGTTTCCTGCTTCCCGGATTGTTTTTGTTTTATGTGCTGGGATTGATCTGGACCGAACACATGGATTTAGGTTCTGCATCCATTGAACGAAAACTGGCCTTTTTCTTTTTGCCTGTCCTGTTTACTTTTCTTCCTGCGTTTAGCAAGGCCCAACAACGAACTTTCCCCCTCATTTTTTCATTGGGAATTTTCATCAATCTTATTTTATCTTTTTCCCAAGCCATTCCTTGTTATTCCGAAACCGGTGCGCGCGATTGTTTTTATTCATCCGCATTTTCTTACGAATTACATCCCAGCTATAATGCCATGTATGTATTAATGGCCATGGCCTGGTTGTGTTTCGAGTATTTGTTTTCGGGTCCTCCACTCAAATCTTCTGCATTCCTGTTATTTCTCTTTGCGCAATTAACAGGAATTGTCTTTATCGTGTTATTGGCGAGTAAAGCGGGATTACTGGGATTGGTTTTTCTGTTTTTGTTTTTAGGTCTGAGTTATGTATTCAAGACCGGAAAATGGAAACTCCTTATTGGGGGAGTATTGTTTTTGATCTTGTCCTTTTTCGTTTTAAATTTTATTTCTCCCTTGCCATTGGAGCGCTTTAAAGCGGCCATGAATAACCGGGAATTAAGCGAAGAAGAATTATTTGCACAATCTGCAGCCAGTACCGAAAGTAATGCAGTACGAAGAATGATCTGGATCGTTTCGGATGAAATTATTGCGGAACATCCATTCGGCGTTGGCACAGGTGATGTGTATCCTTCATTGGAAGAAAAATACAAAGAAAGAGGAATGACCGGTGCGCTGGATCGTTCGTTGAATGCGCACTCGCAGTTTAAGCAGAGTACCATTGCTTTGGGGTGGACCGGTTTATTGGTTTTACTTTTGGTTTTTATTTATCCTTTGTTTTTTGCGCTGAAGCGAAGAGTAGGATTAGTGGTGTTTTTTCTGTTGTTGGTGAGTTTGAATTTACTTGTTGAATCGATGTTTGAAGTGCAGGGTGGGGTTGTGTTTTTTGCTGTGTTATATAGTTTTCTGCTCAAACATAAATTGAGCGAAGAAGAAATGAATAGTGATAAAAATTTAGAATGATATGAGTTTACTTCCATTTTCTCCTCCGCGGATGGACGAAAAAATCACCGAGGCGGTGACTGAAGTTTTATTATCGGGATGGATCACTACCGGACCGAAAACAAAATTATTCGAGAAAAAACTCACGGAATATACCGGGAGTAAATCCACATTGTGTTTGAATTCCGCAACGGCTGGATTGGAAATTATGCTTCGCTGGTTTGGTGTTGGAGAGGGCGATGAAGTGATTGTTCCTGCCTATACCTATTCGGCCACTGCCAATGTATGCATGCATGTAGGTGCGCGACCTGTATTGGTGGATACCAATCCGGATGATTTTAATATTTCCATCAATGCCATTCGTGCAGCCATTACAGATCGTACCAAAGTGATTATGCCGGTCGATTTTGCAGGGATGCCTTGCGATATGGATGCCATTATGCAATTGGTGAACAGCAAAGAAATGGTATTGAAATTTCGTCCCGCCAACGATATTCAGCAGCGGTTGGGACGCATCATGGTCTTGAGTGACGCTGCTCATTCCATTGGCGCAGTTTACAAAGGGAAACGGACCGGTTCACTCTGTGATGTAGCTGTATTTTCATTTCACGCCGTGAAAAATCTTACCACGGCAGAAGGTGGTGCGGTAGCTTTAAATTTTCCTGAGCCATTCGATAACGAAGCGATTTACAAATACCTCTGCATAAAAACATTGCATGGTCAGAATAAAGACGCATTAGCAAAAACGCAAAAAGGCGGATGGCGCTATGATATTATTGAGCCCGGATACAAATGCAATATGATGGATATTCAGGCCGCTATCGGATTGGTGGAGTTGGAGCGTTATGATAATGATAATTTAGTTCGGCGCAAGCAAATTGTACAGATGTACAATGATACATTTGCCAATGAAAAATGGGCTCAGATTCCCATGCATCACGATGAAAACCGCGAGTCGAGTTACCATTTATATCCATTGCGATTAAAAGGTGTAAGCGAAGAACAAAGAGATAAAATTATCGATGAGATTTTTAATCATGATATTAGTGTGAATGTCCATTTTATTCCACTGCCCTTACTGAGTTTTTACAAGAATTACGGTTTTAAAATGGAAGATTATCCCGTAGCCTACGATAATTATTCCCGCGAAATTACGTTGCCTCTCTATTATCAGTTGAGCGATGAAAATGTACAACGCGTAATTAGCGCAGTGAAAGAATCCGTTAATCGCATATTGAATTCGTGAAGCGTATTTTCGATATTGTTTCATCACTGGTGGTGCTTTTAGTGCTCTCACCGTTTTTTATTTTGCTGGCGATTGCAATTGTGGTCGACAGTCGTGGTGGTGTTTTCTATCGCCAGATTCGTGTTGGAAGAAACGGTAGGGAATTTGGTTTGTATAAATTTCGTTCCATGGTTAGCCATGCCGATAAAAAAGGAGAACTAACAGTTGGAAAAAAAGATAGCCGCATCACCCGGGTTGGTGCATTTATCCGTAAGTACAAACTCGATGAATTCCCGCAGTTGATTAATATTATTAAGGGCGATATGAGTATTGTAGGACCACGCCCCGAAGTTCCGCGTTACGTCAATCTTTATTCGCAGGAACAAAAAAAAGTATTAAGTGTTCGTCCCGGTTTAACCGATTTCGCTTCGCTGGAATACATCAATGAAAATGAACTGTTAGGTAAATCCGCCGATCCGGAAAGGACCTATATTGATGAAATTATGCCGGCCAAGTTAGAATTGAATCTCAAGTATATTCGGGAGCAGGGGATGTTGACCGACCTAAAAATTATTTTCCGAACCCTATTTAAAATTTTTCGCAAATGATCCATTATCCCGTAAAACTGGAACTACGTATCGACTGGAGTGAAATGGATTTATTTGGTCACGTCAACAACGTTTCATATTTTAAATATGTGCAGGCTTCGAGAGTGAATTATTGGGAGAAAACAGGTGTTATTGATGAGCACATGAACGAAGGTATTGGTCCAATGCTCGTATCCTGCAAATGCGATTTTAAAGCACCGCTTCATTATCCCGGTTCATTTATCATAGAAGCGGGTGTGGCGCAGGTAGGGAATACTTCCTTCACCATTCGTCACCGAATAATCGATTCCACGGGAAAACTTTGCGCTGAGGCAGAAGATGTCATTGTTATGTTTAATTATAAAAACAATGAGAAAGTCAGAGTGCCGGATGATCTTCGTTCAAGCATTGATCGCATTCAACAATCGCTTTCCGGTAATTAATATTCATCGATGTATTTTTTTCTGGAATAAAAGGATTGTCTGGGACTTAACCTTGCTACTGGAATAATTAGGTTTAAGTCAAATGCAGTATGATGTAAATCGGGTATTTTATTTTTTTCCCAATTGAAAAACCGATGAGTAATGGAAAGATTTATTAAAGATGCCCCGGTGCCAATTCGGAGGCCCAAATATCCGGTGCTGTTTTCCAAATAATACAAGCGACCATAAGTTAGCCCCATTCCCCATAGATTGTATAAAATAAGGCTTAAATCCCAACCCCTTATATTGGTAGTTTTATCAGTCTTATAATTGGCGATGATTCCAAAAAATTTTGAATACTCAAACATTTCCATAACAGAATAAGCAATCCCAATGCTGTAAACCGGGTATTTGAAACTTTCCACCGAACCGGAAATACCTATGAAGGAGGGGACATGTCCGTCTACATAGGGCCATTTATAACTAAAGTTTTCGGTGTGTAAGATATAACGATCGCCGTTCTCATCCTTTAATGTATCACTCTGCGAATACAGGGTAGAATGAATGACCATGAAGAATAAAATAAAAACGACCTTCGGGTGGAATCCCATTTTATTCAAATTTAATTTAAGATAATTGATTCTTGATAAATGTATGGCTTCAAGAATGATATTATAATACTATTCGTTTTTCGAAATTCTTATCCCCGGAATTAAAAAATTCACCATTAAAACGGTATGATGAAGTTCCGGTATTTTATTTTTTTCCCAGTTGAAAAATCTATGCATAATAGCCACATTAAAAAATGTTGTTCCGACTGAGAATATGATTCCAAAATAATTTGTTTGATTTCCCTCGTGTTTTAAAGAACCATAAGTTGTCCCAATTCCTATTCGCGACCTCGCAATTAAATTAATGTCCCACCCACTCACCTGATTGTTTTGGTTAAATTTATATCTTCCTTCAATTCCGCAAAAGGCTGCCCTTGGTTCGTTAAATGATGTATAAATAGGGAATGAAAATAGATTATAGCTTAATCCCACACTATACAGTGGTGATCTGAAACTTTCAAAAGAACCGTTAATACCAATGTATGCAGGAATAATTCCTAAATAGGGCCATTTGTATTTTTCTTCGGGCAAATACTCCGGTTTTTGTTGCAAATGGTAATTGGTAGTCAACCTCTGTGAGCAATGACCCGACAAAGGATAAATCAAGCCAATTAAAATAAAAACGACCGTAGATTTTAATCTCATACGGTCGTAAAACAAGTAATGGGGTATAAAAGTTACAGCTTATTTGCTTTTTGCTTTTTTCTTTTCTTTTTCAGGAATCTCGGTAAATAATCCACTTCCCATTTCAGCATCAATGCTGCGGATGATTAATCCAAGATCTTCTTTGGAGGAATGGAATTTATTATTGTCGACATCAATCACCAACAATTTTCCTTTATCGTATTGCGAAATCCAGGCTTCGTAACGTTCGTTCAAACGCTTGAGGTAGTCCAGACGAATGCTTTCTTCATATTCGCGTCCGCGTGCCTGAATGTGATTCACCAGCGTGGGTACACTGGAGCGTAAATAAATAAGTAAATCAGGAGCAGCAACAAACGATTCCATATGCGAGAACAGCGAAAAATAATTTTCGAAATCGCGCGAGGTCATAAGGCCCATGGAATGAAGATTGGGTGCAAAGATGTAGGCATCCTCATAAATGGTACGGTCCTGAATAATGTTTTTCTGATTACGATGAATGTCGAGGATTTGCTGGAATCGGTTATTCAAAAAGTAAATCTGAAGATTGAAGGACCAGCGTTGCATATCCTCGTAAAAATCGTTGATGTAGGGATTGGTGGATACGTCCTCATAATGCGCTTCCCATTTATAATGGTTGGCCAATAAAGTAGTGAGGGTGGTCTTTCCGGAACCGATGTTACCAGCAATGGCGATATGCATAGGTTAAAAATTTTATTATTGACCGAAAATAAGAAATAATCCCTCAATACAATCAGGAAAAATAAATTTAAAAGGATGGATTTTTTTAATGAAAATAGATCCCCAATCCATCCTCACCCAGCAGGTAGAGTTGCTTGCCCTCTATTCGGAAAGTCTTGATTTTCTTAATAGGTAGAAGGATTTCGCGCTGTTCGAATGAGAGCATATCATAGCGCATCAGCTGATCGCCGGAGAGGTAAAAAATAAAATTATCAACAACCTGAAAATAGTCGAGACCTTTTACAGGTATGGTTTTGAAGTAGGTTCCGAACTGATCAAAAACCAAAATTCCGCTTTCGGGATTGTTCAGATAAAGCATGTTATTGTACTCCGTCATGAAGTTCGGATCGAGGTCCTGTCCTGTCACCTGGGTGATGTTTCCCGAATTACGAATGAGTTTGAAATTATGATCGAATCGTTTTAAACTGAATTCGTCGGTATCGTAAAACCAAAGGCTGTTGTTGTTCGGACTCTGACAGACGAGTCGCGCAAATTGCAATCCGAGTTTTTCAAGTTTTACCGGTTCACCCTGAATGCTGAGTGTATTATCTAAAATGGCAATCTGATTAAGGTCGCGGTAAAACAATAATAAGCGCAATCCGTTCGAGGCATCCATGGAACTGATCCATCCCAGCCATTTATAACTTTGGGTGGATAAAGAATCGCCTTTTGCATTGAATTTGGTAATCTGATCTTTGTTCAATACATAACAATTCCCCAGGTTGTCGGTGGTCATGCCCGTATTGTGAATGTGGACTTCCCGTATTAATTGCACCGTAGTAGCACTGTCGGGTGAACTCAGAAAAAGGGATGCTATGAAAAAAATATTCATCATTGCTTCATGATACTTAAAACTTCTTCCATCACTTTTCGGTCGTTGCACAAACGGGGGATTTTATGTTGACCTCCCAATTTGTTTTTCGATTTTAACCATGCATAAAATGTGCCATTCGCCGCCGCGTGGAGGAGGGGTGGACGAAGATTCAGGTTTTTTGAACGTTTGGCTTCGTAATCGGAATTGAGGGATTTTAGCGCATTATCCAAAACTTCCGCGAAGAAGGATAAATTCTCAGGCGCTTTTTCAAATTCAACCACCCATTCATGTCCCCCCGCTTCATTTCCCTGCATATAAATCGGAGCGGCAGTAAAATCCTTCACCATGCAATGGGTGCGCTCTGAGGCAATCGCAATGGCTTTTTCGGCATTTTCAACGATCAACTCTTCACCAAAGGCATTGATGAATTGTTTGGTTCTTCCTGTTATTACAAAGCGATAGGGATAAGTAGAAGTGAATTTAAGTGTATCGCCAATGACATATCGCCATAAACCTGCATTGGTGGAAATAACCAGTGCATAATTTTTTCCGATTTCTACATCTTTCAGGTGAATGACATTCGGATGCTCTTTACCGAAATCTTCCATTGGAATAAACTCATAAAAAACACCATAATCCAGCATCAGTAACATCTCTTCCTTATCCGTTGTGTCTTGTATGCCAAAAAATCCTTCAGAGGCATTGTAGGTCTCCACATAATTCATTTCATCCTTTCGGATGATGGCTTTGAATTGTTCTTTGTAGGGTGCAAAACTTACACCGCCATGCATGAATAGTTCCAGTCGAGGCCATACATCGGCAATGTTATCCTTGCCTTTTATCTCCAGAATACGTCGCATTAAAACAAGGGTCCAGGAAGGAACACCTGCAATAATATATACATCTTCGTCCATGGTAGAACGAGCCATTTTTTCAATTTTATCTTCCCAGTTTTCCATCAGCGCAATTTCGCGGCTCGGCGTTCTGCGGAACTCTACCCAAAAGGGAAGATTTTTTAAAATGATGGCCGATAAATCGCCGAAATAGGAATCTTCATTGAGATAATTTACCTGCGCACTTCCCCCTACAATGAGCGTTTTTCCCTTGTACAATTTCCGGTTAGGGTGATTGTGAACGTAAATCGACAGAAGATCTTTGCCGCCTTTATAGTGACAATCCTCCAATGCTTCTTTACTCACGGGAATAAACTTGCTTTTTTCTGAAGTGGTACCCGAAGATTTGGCAAACCACTTTATTTCCGTTGGCCACAATAAATTTTGTTCGCCATTTACCAGGCGGTCAACATAAGGTTTAAGGTCCTCATAATTTTGTAAAGGAACCTCTTGCTTAAATCTTTCATAGGAATTTATCGATGCAAAATGATGCATTTTCCCAAATTCGGTGTCCTTGGCCGTATGAATTAATTTTTCGAACCACTCCTGCTGTACCTCAATAGGGTATTTAAGAAACAAATCGATTTGATGCATTCGTTTCTTGATGAGCCAGGAAAAAATGGAGTTGAACGGCATGTCGGAAAAATAAGAAAAAGTACAATGGTAACCTCTTTTCTAAGCGGAATAAAATGAAAAATTAAGGTTTGGAGTCGGCTTTTGTATTAAATTGCGGCACTCATGGAAATTACAGGAACCTTAGATAAAATGCGTACGGAGTTAAAGGACCGTGTGCATTATTTTTTGCAATTGGGTAAGGATGAAATTCCGATGAACGAATTCATTGGGAAATCCATTCAACTGCAAGCTACCGGATCGATCTTTTGTACGGTATGCGGACGAAAAACGAATAAGTCATTCGGACAAGGATTTTGTTATCCCTGTTTTATGAATTCGCCCGAAAATTCAGAATGCATTGTTAAACCGGAATTATGTAAAGGTCACCTCGGTGAAGGGCGTGACCCCGAATGGGAGAAAAAGAATCATGTGCAACCGCATTATGTTTATCTAGCTTTGAGTTCCGACGTAAAAGTGGGAGTAACCCGCAATACACAAATCCCAACGCGGTGGATCGACCAGGGAGCTTCTGCTGCAATTATTCTTGCTGAAGTTCCTTACCGCCAACTTGCCGGAGAAATAGAGGTATTTTTAAAAAATTATCTGCCTGATAAAACCAATTGGCAGCGCATGTTGAAAAATGAAATTGCGCAGGGAATTGATTTAAGCGAGCGAAAATCGGCAGCTGCAGCATTAATGCCCGAGCATCTTCGTCCCTATATTTTCCCCGACAATTCCATTACCGAAATTCATTTTCCAGTTATCGAATTTCCGCAAAAAGTAAAAAGCGTTTCATTGGAGAAAGCGGGAACTATTGGAGGGACGTTAAAAGGAATTAAAGGACAATACCTCTTGTTTGAAAATGGAATAGTCACCAATATCCGGAACCAATCGGGATATGAAATCAATCTAAGCGCATGAAAAAATCTGTTCTAAATTTCACCGTTTTTTTCGCTGTCGTTTTTACAGCATGCAGCACCGAAGAAAGCAAAGAACAACAAAAGGAAAACACCGATTCGTTAACGGTGCAACAGGATAGCACCATGGCTGAAGTGGAGCGCTATTTCACCTGGGAAAAAATTTCGGAGGCTGATTATAAAAAAGTCGACGCGCCATACGATACACCACCTTCGGATGTGGAGAACGAAGAGGATTTTTACAAATCGCATTTTAACGGAAGAGTTTCGCGAAAGGATAGTCTGACCTTACAAATTCACACGGAAAAAGGTGATTTTTATTTAAAGGATCAACGCGATGATATGCTCGATGAATATTTGGTGCATGTGTTTTTCGGAATACAAGGCGATCTGGCCTTGGTGAAAAAGTATTATTACGAAGGAATGGGATTTGAATTTTATGATTTGAACACGGGCGATCACCACGATTGTTATGGATATCCCGTTTTATCTCCCGATGCAAAACTTTTAATGGCATCCGGTGCCGATTTAACCGCGATGTACAGTTTTAACGGATTGGTCCTGTTTAAACGCGAAAAAGAAAAATGGGTGAAAGCCTGGGAATTGGAATTATCGCACTGGGAACCTTACGGATTACGTTGGGAGAATTCGAATACCATTGTTTTAAAAAGAAGCTGGCCATCCCATTTGGAAAATAGGCCTGAGCCCGATTATTTGCGTTTGAAATTGAAATAAAATGAAAAATTATTTTGCACTACTTTTTGCATTTTTCCTGCTGTATGGATGTGGCGGATCAAACGAAAAAAAGCAGGAATTAATTCCCTATGAATTACACGGCGAAGCGCAAGGCACCACCTTTACCGTAAAATACCTGAGTAAAGATTCACTCGATTTATCACGCGAGGTGATGGATATTCTGGTGAACATTGATCAGGAATTATCATTATGGGTCGATTCATCTGAGCTCTGTAAATTTAACCGTCAATCCCTTTCCACCCGATATATCGATTCCTCTTCCATTTATTTCCCATCGGTGTTTAAATTATCGAAAGAAGTTTTTCAACGCACAAACGGCGCTTTTAATCCTGCTGTAATGCCATTGGTAAAATATTGGGGATTTGCACGTAAATCGGAACACCCGGAGCAAATTGATTCGCTAAAAATCGATTCACTGATGCAGCATATTTCGTTTAACATGGTGCAACTGGTTGGAGCGGGATTTGTATATGCCGTTGCCGATTTTGATTTGCAATTGGATTTTAATGCGGTGGCTCAGGGATACAGTGTGGATGTGATTGCAGAATTGTTAACCAAAAACAACATCGAACATTACATGGTGGAAATCGGCGGGGAAGTGGTAGCGAAAGGAAAAAATGCACAAGGAGAGTGGTGGACCATTGGCATTGATAAGCCGAAGGACAACAATACCGATCGCGAATTGCAAGCTGTGGTTCATTTGGAAAACCGTGCCCTGGCCACTTCCGGAAATTACAGGAAGTTTTATGAAAAAGACGGAATAAAATATTCGCACACCATCGATCCTTCTACCGGATATCCGGTGCAACATACCTTGTTAAGCGCTTCAGTTTTTGCATCCGATTGCGGCACGGCAGATGCTTATGCCACGGCATTTATGGTAATGGGCGTTGAAAAAACGAAAGAATTTTTAAAGAAAAATCCGGATTTAAAACTGGATGTATATCTCATCTTCTCCGATGAAAAAGGCGAATTTAAAACCTGGATTTCGGAAGGAATAAAAGAGAAAATCGACGAAGAAAATTAATCTTCACGCTGACATTGCTCTTCGGGTTTTGCTCCGCAAATGGAACAACTAACACCCTCTTCGCGCAATACCGGATTATTACTGGCACAGGTACCGGCAAACTTTCCGTCTTTTTTCAAAAGCAATTTCACAGCGATTCCTGCAAATGCAAAAACCATCAATCCAATCGTTATTAATACCAGTTTCATAAGAAAGCTTTTTGCAAATATACATTTTCCTATTGCGGTGCTCAAGAAAAAAGAGGAAAAGAAGCGACTTGTAAATGGTTTATTGTAAAGGTTTTACATCACCCGTGCCGATTTTAAAAATCGTAAGTGCCGGATTTCCGCGGTACCAGGTGGTGCTGAAGGATTCAATTTCCACCAATAGAGAATTGGTTGCATTCACATAAAAATCGCCGGAGGAGGCGTTGTTGACGTGCACATCGTTGCTGATGAGATTTTCGGTGTGACAAATACTCATTCCTGCCGAATACAAATAAGTGAAATTGGAGTTCCCCGTCAGGTATAAATTACTCACACCGGTGTGAAGAATGGCAAACAAGGAATCGCATTGCAGATCGAGCAACACATCCGATCCGCCGCCTTCGGTTAGTAGGGTAAGACTGGGAAATTGCAGACGATTGGCACTTTTAATGTCGCCACCTCCTGCGTATTCAATTTTGGTTAATTGCGGCGTATAAATGTGAACATCGATTTCATATTTATAACTGCGCATGAAATTCCATTTGTTATTGTTTCGGATTTTAAGAATGTTTCCTTCAAGCGTGGTCGTGATTTTTGGTAAAAGATTTTTTCCGGCAACCACTTCTACATGCTGATTAATGCTGTCCTGATGAATAATTACATTGACGTTATCATCAATATCCAGTTGCGTAAATCCATTCACTACGCGTGTTTCCTTGGTAATGGCACCGGTGGTCTTAAACATATCCGGCGCATCTTCCTTATTGCATGAAGATACAATGGCAAGCAGCACCAGACTGAACAATAATTTATTCATGCACCGCTCCTTTCTTTTTTTCGGATTGGAAAAAACGATAACCGATTCCAGCTTCCAGATAATCGGCCTTAGCAAAATGTGTTTTAAGCGCAACCTGTGCAATGATGTTATTGCCGAAGAAATAACGAATGGCGAGTCGGTGGTAAAAGGGACCATCACCTTTGTATTTACTCATCACGTAATTTCCCCACTGAAACGAAATTTTTAATTGATCCATATTCATTTCCAGTCCGGCCATCACTCCGGCTTGCGTAAAATCCCATTTGGAATCCCATACTCCGAATTCCGTATGATAAGCCGTACGAAGAGAACCATTATTCATCACATCAATTCCGCCTAACACAGAAAATTTTCTGCTAAAACGAAAAGCTGCAAAACTCTCCAATGATAAACAACCGTATTTGGGTCCGTCCGGCGCTCCTAATTCACGTGTGCCGCCACTGAATAATACAGCCGCATAAACTGATTTTGTAAATGCGGGAAGTTCATACGAACCTTTCTTTGGATAATCGGCCTTTCCGAAATGATAACGCGCATCTAAAAATACAGCCGGCATATTGATACCGAGATTGGGCATTTTAAACGATCCGTTCGAAAAATGAAGCATGGAAATTCCAAATCCATAATCGAGATGCTGGTGTTTAAAAAGAAGTTGGGTTTGTATGGACATAATGCCGTTGAAGTGTGTTCCGATGGCATTGTTTTTATTGTTTTCGAGGCGGTCGAAAGGTTTTGTGACATATCCGACTCCCGTTCCCAGACGAATATTCCATTCGAATGAAGTTTTTCGGATGAAATGCAGATTGGCATAGTGAATCAAAGCGAATCCGTTTCCGATCAATTGCGGATTGGCCAGATTGCCTGCATAAAAAGCTACACCGTGTGATGGGTATCCGAAATTTTTATGCCAGTCTTTTTTACCGAGACTCCGCTCTGCATACAATTCAAAACTGGGAATGTGATGTTGAATCAAATGCACCATTGAAGGACGATGCGCAATGAGGAATCCGTATTGAGGCCGAAATCCGAAGGACCAGGTGCTATCGGGCTCAGCGCTGGCAATCAGGCTGTGCAATAGAATAGCGAACAGAATTAAACTTCTCTTACCGGTCATTGTGTAAAAATAGTAAAAAGAGGTCCTTCCATCGGTGTCTCTTTTCGTTATTTTTAGATCATGGCAACATTAGATGAAAAGAAGGACGCCTTTGCGCGTTTGTTAAAAATAATGGATGAACTCCGGGAGCAATGTCCCTGGGACAAAAAGCAAACCCTTGAATCGCTGCGGATTTTGACGATTGAGGAGACCTATGAATTGGCCGATGCCATTATAGAGGGGGATCTTAATGAAATTAAAAAAGAGCTGGGCGATATCATGCTTCACCTGGTGTTCTATGCCCGGATTGCTTCTGAAAAACAAGCTTTTGATATTGCAGATGTACTCCATTCCGTTTGTGATAAATTGATTGAACGTCACCCCCACATTTACGGTGATGTAAAAGTGGAGAATGAAGAGGAGGTAAAAGCCAACTGGGAAAAAATCAAACTGAAATCGGGTAATCGTTCCGTATTGGAAGGGGTGCCGGTTTCATTACCTGCTATGGTAAAAGCGGTTCGTATACAGGAAAAAGCACGGGGCGTTGGGTTTGACTGGGATAATGATTATCAGGTATGGGATAAAGTGAATGAGGAATTGTCGGAACTTAAACATGAAGTGGATACGAAAAGTGATAAGGTGGCCGATGAGTTTGGGGACGTCCTTTTTTCCATGATTAATTATGCCCGTTTCATTGGGGTGAATCCCGAAGAAGCCCTGGAGCGTACCAATAAAAAATTCATACGCCGTTTTCAATTCCTTGAAACTGAATCGGCAAAAGATGGAAAAAAAATGGGCGAGATGTCGCTCGAAGAAATGGATTATTACTGGAACAAAGCCAAAACACTTTAAGGCATGTTTATTGCATTTAACACCAAAAGCTCAATGATGAAATCATTATTATTCGCCGGTTTATTACTGGCATCCTTCGATATCGCCGCTCAGGGTAATCACCAACCCGGACAACGCACGCGTCCCACCCGCGAAGAACCCGAGGCGGATTGCGGCTCGGATTTGGAGTATGATGAAAAAAAAGATTTAATCCTCCACGCTAAATCGCTGGCGCCCTACACGGGGATTTGTCGCTCGTATTATGAGGACAATCGGCTGGAGCGGGAAGTCCATTTCGTAGATGGCAAAGAAGACGGAATTGCTACCACATATTATAAGCGTAACGACGAAAAGAAATTCGATGCAAATCCGGGAAAAGTGATGGCCATTACTGAACATAAAATGGGAGTGCCCAATGGAACCTGGAAATATTACTACGAAACGCAGGTCGACGAAAAAGACAAACTGGCCTGGGAAAACACGTATAAAGAAGGAAAGAAAGACGGCGAATGGAAATACTATTTCGAAAACGGAATAGAAAAGAAAATTGAAAACTGGAAAGAAGATAAAAAGAACGGCGTGTTCATTGAGTTTTTTGCCAATGGAAAAAAGAAAACCGAGATCAATTACAAGGACGATAAAATGCATGGCGACTACAAAATGTATTTCGACGATGAAACTCCTTTTATTGAGAAAAAATATGTAGAGGGAAAACAAGACGGAGAAGAAATTTCCTATCATAAAAACGCACAAATCGCTTCCATTAAGCGCTATAAAATGGGTGTAGAAGAGGGGACATGGAGAACTTATTATGATGATGGAAAAGAAAAATCGACCCTCACCTATGTGAACGGAAAAATTGTGGGTGAGCAGAAAGAATTTTTTAAGGAAGGTCAGCTCAAACGTAAAATCGTTTATGTGGACGGAAAAATCACCCTGAACGAAGGGTTTGATGAATTCGGAAACAAGGTGGATCAGGAAGATATTACCTATTTTAAGAATGGAAAAACCGCTACGGTAAAACGTCAGAAAATGGGAAATCCCGACGGTGCCTGGAAAACCTATTATGAAAACGGGAAAATGAAAAGTCTCGAAAATTATTCGCAGGGACGATTAGAAGGGGAACAAAAAGAATTCTGGGAAACCGGAAAATTAAAACGCCGCATTGTTTATCAGGACGGTGAAATTGTGTTAACGGAAGATTACGATAAAGACGGGAAGAAAATCGGAGGAGAATCGGAAGATAAATAAGTATGATCGTTCGGTTAAAAGGAAATTTTTCCAGCTATATTTTTGATCCCGAAAATGAAAAAACGACCCTTCGAAAAAATGGTCGTTTTTCGTTGGTGTATTTGGGCAAAGATGAAATCACCTCGCAAACCGTCATCATTAAACAACTGCATCCCCGGCTCATTGGCAAACAGCAGGAAACAGAGCGGTTCAGATCGGAATACCGTCCCGATTTTCGTTTAAACGGATTTTCGCATACCATCGATTTTATTGAGGCCGATCATCAGTTGTACCTTATTCGCAATTTTATTGAAGGCGAAGATTTTTCTACTGAGTCGCGCAAAAAATGGATCCGCAAATGTTCTGTTGCAGAACGAAGAAATATTTTACTCGAAATGTTAAGTCGTGTAAATGATTTACACGAAGCAGGAATCATTCATGGCGATTTAAAACCTTCTAATTTTATTATTGGTCCGCACAACCAAATCAGTCTGATTGATCTCGGAGCCGGAATAGCATCTGATCCTTCACTACGTGGGCCAAAAAATGAACAACATCCATTGCCTTTTGCCTTTCGCTATTCGGCGCCGGAGCTAATGCTAAATGAAGTGGATTTAATTGATGCACGCAGCGATTTGTTTTCACTCGGTGTGCTTTGGTTTGAATTGCTCAGCGGAAAAGCAGCCTGGGAAGATGCAAACCCTGCCGTGCTTATGAATCTTCAAATGGTTTATCCGCTCGTTAACAATGGATCCATTTCGAAAAATCTGTTTGAACTGCTCGAGAAAATGACCGCGCGCTATTCCTTTCGCATTCCTCCTAACCGGATTTCGGCGGATGAACGAAGAAAAGGACTCATTGCCGGATTAGAAAAGCGCTTTTCCTCTGCATCAGAAGTCCGTGCTGCACTTGAAAACTTGTATTCCGACGATTTTATGTTGAAATCAGTATTCTGGAATCTATTCTGATTAACGCGATACAAAATCGGCGTAGGCGCGCTGTAAATAGCTTTTGTTGAGCTTCTCCAGTTGAGGATCGCCATCGTGTTGGGAATTGCCGAAGAAAAAGATGTGGTGGGCTTTATCGGTGATGATTCCGGTGGCGTTTTCATTGCAATAAAATCCAAATCCGTTTTTACTCCTCAGCATATTTCGGCTAAATGGATAATGCTGCCCGAGCGATAGTCCGGCGGAAATTGTTGCCGCAATATCATGTTGTGCCACCACACGTTCAATGCTCTTCCCTTTTAGATTCGGATGCAAAGCACCACCGGTAAATAACAAGGTAACGCGGCGCGATTCCGGGAAATTTAAATTGCGGTTCAGGGGGAGATAGTGACCGTGATCTGCCACCAGTACAAAAAGCGTGTTATTGTACCAGCTTTGTTTTTTCACTTGTGCAAAATATTCACGCAAACAATGATCGGTGTAATAGGCAGCGCGACAGAATTTATCGTAATCACTGTTCGATTTAAACGGAGTTTCTATGGGGACTTCCCAGGGTTCGTGCGTGCTCAGGGTGAGGAGTCCCGAAAAAAATGGTTGTTTTTCTTTGTTTAAAAAGTCGATTTGCTTTTGAAGAACAGATCCGTCATGCGCTCCCCATTTGCTGTTGTATTCGCTGGCATTAAAATCTGTTTTATCGCAGATATAATCCATGGAATGCTGATTGAGAAAGGAACCCATATTGGCGAATTCAATATCTCCTCCATAAAAGAAACTGGTGGCGTATCCTTGTTTTTTTAAATCGTCGCTGAGCGCAGGTAAGGTTTCTGTTTTAGCCGGATAAGCCAATATGGTATTGTCGGGTTGAGCAGGATATCCGCTGAATACTGCAACCAATCCCTGATCGGTTCTGTAACCGGATGCATAGGCATTTTTGCACCACAAGCTTTCGTTAATGAGACTATCCGTAAATGGAGCAACGCCTTTGGTTGCGCCGTTGCGTTCCAGTACATCAGCGGTCCAGCTTTCCAATAGAATGATCACCACATTCGGTTTCCCTGTGGTTGTAAGACTGTCGCCGAGTGCCGTGTTTTCTTCCGGGAGTAAAAAATCTTCCGTGATTTTTTGGGCTTCTTCTTCAGAAAAAAAATGGTATTTATCGCTGACGAAAAAGAATTCCGAGGCCGAATGCAAAAAATAAAAAACCGGATTAATGGCTAAATGATTATTGGCAGGGAAGGAGGAATACGAAGCAGAACTTTCGTTGATGGGAATCAATTGCCAGCCGCCGCGGATACCGAAAAATAAAAGTGGAATACCAATTATAAAATGCAGAAATACTTTTTTTACCTCCTGGTACGAATCAGTGATTTTATTTTTTAAAACGATAATACCCCAACTTAATCCCACCAATAAAACCGGCAACAAAATCAATTTCCAGGTATCCATGAAATGTGAAATCTCGGCCGGATTTTTTAAATAAAGCAGCAGTCGTTTATTCAGCAAGGTTTTCCACGATTCATACAATCCGATATTGCTGATGAGAATGGTGACCACCAAGGGAATCAGCAAAAAGTGCAGCCATTTTCCCAATTTATGCCAGGGTCCCTTCGGAAAATACTGGTGCAAAATCCAGAATAAAAACGGAAGAGTAGTGAGGTAGCACGACATACTCAAATCCAATCGCAAAGCTGCAATAAATGCACGCGCAGTATGCATCGCTCCGCCTTCGGTTTGGTCGGAATACAACAATAAAAACAAAAGCCGGAATACAGCAAAAAGCAACATCCAGAACAGGATGAGCTGAATGGGGTAGGGCACTTTGTTTCGAAATGAATTCATCCGCTTATAGTTCGTCGAAACGGAAAGTTTCTTTTAAACGAATGCCTTTTTCGGTGTTTTGTACGGTACAACATTCATTCACCGAATCGTGCTCCAGAAATAAAATATATTCTTCATCGGCAGCACGCTTTAAAAATTTACCTTTTTCTTCGAGGGTAATCAGCGGACGTGTATCGTATCCCATAACATAAGCCAGCGGAATATGTCCAACCGAAGGCAATAAATCGGCCATGTAAACAATGGTTTTTCCTTTGTAGCGAATGTGAGGAATCATCATACTGTCGGTGTGACCATCCACAAAAAATACATCCATGTTGTTGAATGCATTGCTCGTGTAATCGGCATTTCGCTCAATCATTTTTAACTGACCACTTTCCTGTATGGGCAAAATATTTTCTTTCAGAAAGGAAGCTTTTTCACGCTGATTGGGAACGGTTGCCCATTGCCAGTGACGATCGTTGCTCCAGTAGGTGGCATTGGGGAATGCGGGACGAAATCCTTCTTTGGAAGGGTCGAATTCAATAGCTCCGCCACAATGATCGAAATGGAGATGAGTTAAGAACACATCCGTAATCTGATCGCGTGCGAAGCCTAATTTTTTTAGTGAATCATCCAGACTGGCATTGCCGTGCAGGTAATAATGCGAGAAAAATTTCTGGTCTTGTTTATTACCAATTCCGGTATCAATCAACATCAGACGATTTCCGTCCTCAATCAGCATACAACGCATCGACCAGGTGCACATATTGTTTTCGTCGGCCGGATTTGTTTTTTGCCAAATGGTTTTGGGAACTACACCAAACATCGCACCTCCGTCGAGTTTAAAATTCCCGGTTTCTATACTGTAAATTTTCATGCTTAGTTGATCTCCTCGTAATCGGTATAACCGTCGTTATTGTTGTCGTTATTGTTATTGTTTCCTCCGCCGTTTAATTTTTCCAATACCCAGGCCACCGCCTGCGCGGTGATGGTGATGGAGCGGACTAAATTAATCACCACCAAAAACAAACCGATGGCCGCAATGATCCATCCGATGATGATGGTGTTGTAGATATCGTAAATCGAACTCAAAAACCATTTGTTCACTGCGGTGTCGAGCAATTGAGGATAGGTAATTCCAAATGAAAAATAAATGACACTCAAAAAAATCAATGAGGTTTCCCATTGGGCATTAAAGGGTTCATTGATCATTTTCATGCTGTTTAAACGAACCATCACACGGGTGCGCTGCATTCTGCCTGCCAGGTAGGAATAAACAATCGTCATGCCCACAATCGAAATTAAAATCCGCGGAGCATCGGGCAATTTGGTGGTGGCTACGGTGAGCATAGCGGCCAGCGAAACCAGAAAATAGGTGTTGAGTGTTTTAAAAATATAACTTTCCCAACTGGGACGTTCCGATAGACCGGTCAATAAACGGTATATCATCATGAAAAATCCCCAGATGAGGCTGAACACAATGAAAATAATACCGAGGTGAAAAATGTATTTGAAAAATTCCATATGCGAAGATAGTATTTCGGTGGACAATAACCCTGTAAAATGACTAAAACTCAGGCATCAATTATATCCATTTTACGCAACAAAAAGGAGGCGTTTTTGTTTTTGGCTAAACCCTTTTGCAGGTGATAATCAAAGTATAACTCGTTGTTTTCAATTCTACTTTCGAAGCAATAGTTACGAATTGAGCCCCGGTGAATCTGCTCCATATCACCAAGTGCAAGGTCGTGACTGGCAATGAGTCCGATGGCGTCGAGTCGCATTAGGCGTTCAATCAGTTTGCGGCTTCCGTTGAGTTTGTCCTCACTATTGGTTCCCCTTAACATTTCATCGATTAAAACAATGGCAAATCCACCCTCCGCAATACGATCCTGAATCCATCTCAGTCGAAGTAATTCGGCATGGAACAGCGAAATGTTTTCACGGAGTGAATCGGTTTGTCGCAACGAAGTAAGTAATTGTGCCGGATGAAAAACGAATCGTGAGGCACAACATCGCATGCCACATTGGGCAAGAATGAGATTGATACCCAGACTGCGCAAAAAAGTACTTTTTCCCGACATGTTGGAACCGGTAATCAAAATCAGTTTTTCTTCTCTTCCCAATTCAATAGAATTATTCGTGCGCGTGCCGGCGGCCAGGAAAGGGTGACCCATCGCCTCGGCCAGAATTTCCTTATTCTCCTGAATTTCGGCCAGACAAAAATCAGGATGCAAATCGTTCCAGCTTCCAAGAGAAATCATGAGTTCCATTTCGGCAAAAGCAGAAAACCATTGTTCCGTTTTTCCCGAGTTGGAGCGAATCCATTTTTCGAGTGCAGAAGCACAATGTAAATCGTATAAAAAAAGACTGTTCAGTACAACGAAAACTATAGGATTTAAACGGCGGTCGAAGCGTTCGCTCAATTGAGAAAGCAGTGCGAATTGAAGGGATGCTTCGGAAATATTTTCACGGATTTTTTTATTCAGCTGCTGCTCCATTTTTTCATTTTCAATAAGCGACCAGCATGCGCTGTAGAGGGCGAAGGTGGACTGCATTCCACTTACGTTTTCATGATCTCTTTTAATGGTTCGTGCTGCATTTAATGCGATCATTAAATTGATGCCGGATAACCACAATGCCAGATTACTGTTGCCGCTGATGATCGTGTAAACCCAAAGCGAACAAGTTGCCAATGGTAAAATATACATCAGGAGGGTCAACATTTTCCCACTGAAACGAAGCGAAGAACGGGAGGACCAATGACGAAGTTCCTGCACCGGGTCTTTGGTGTTTTCGAGGGCAATGAGTTGCGCTAAAAATGCGATTCTGAAATTTCGTTTTTCTGCCAGTTCTTCTGCGGCTGCTAAATGAAGTTGAATGCTTTCTTTACGGATATCGGGATTACTCAGGTGTTGAGCCAGTAATTTTTTTCCCTTGTCGGTCCATGCCCTGTTCACCCGGTGATACAAACTGCCTTCGCCGTAAATATCGAGGTCGAGATCATAACCTGTACCTTGACTAAATGAATCGCCTGCATCGAAAAAAGAATTTTTCGAAGCATGGATATCCAGTTCATTTTGCAACAAACGAATTTTATTCCGCAGAATCATCCGTGCTGAGTTGAAGCGGACATTCCGTTTTACCCCATAACCGAAAAGGCTAAAAACAAAAATGGAACTAAACAAAAACAACAGGTCGGAATTTCGAATGTAAAGCACCATTAATCCCGCTGCAGCAATAAAGCTGAACAGCCGGAAAATTCCGGTGAGATAAATTGATTTTTCCAGACGCGCGAGTTTAGATTCCGATGCCGTTAGAGAGGTGGTATAGTAGTGAAAGGGTGAATTCGTATTCATTTGTTAAGATTGCGGTTTAACCATAATTCAAAAGCGGGATCCAGGAGGACCAGTTTTCCTTCCTCATCGTCGAGAATTTCGTTTTTGATTAAGGATTGTTTGCTTTTGGTAACGTTATTGGGACTTCCTAAATTGTATTTACTCATGACCTCTGCCGAAGTAAATTTACTTTCGCCGGCACAAATAGCCTTCAGTAAATTTATTTGCGAATTATTCATCGTTTCAATCTCCCGCTGGTAGAGTGGGGCATTGGTCTCCAGTACTTCGTTTAAGGCCGATATCAATTCTTTTTCGCTTACCTTTTTATGGGTTCTTCCCCATACATAATGCGCCAGTTGCTGAACGTACCAGGAGTGATTTTTCATGAGGACACATATCTTTACGGCGTAGTTTTCGGGTAGGATTTTATTGGTGGATTCAAACCCTTTTTGCAAATAGGGAACCCATTTTTCGATGGGGATTTTTTTTAAATGAATAATATCGCCAAAGCGGTAAAAGGGTTTCGAAGGATGATTAAAAATTTCATTCATCATATGGCGCTTGCTTCCATAGAGGCAATAAGTGACCAGTTTTTGCTTTTGCCACGCCGCTCTCCATTTTTTTTCAATGGTTTTATAATCGCTAAACGAAGTCATATTTTGAAATTCATCTAAAGCGATAATAAATTTTATTCCCTTTTTCCGGGCAATACGCTCAGGTAACTGTAAAATTTCTTCGCTGTTTTTTTTAAGGTCCTTCCAGTCGAAACTCAGGCTGAAGTCGGAATTTGGATCCAGTCCGTAACTAAATTTCGGTACCAGCCGGGTAAAAAATTCTTTACCGGTTTTCATCCAGTCCTGAAACTTTCCCGACGATGCCTTGATGGTTTCGCGGGCCAGCAATTCCAGGAACTCTTCTTCGCAACTAACCATAAACAGGTCGAGCTGTATCACCTTAATTTTCTTCTGCGTGCGGGAGGTCGACTTCAGCACTTTTTCCACCAGCGATGATTTCCCCCATCTTCGTGGAGAGATGATGGTGGTGTTAATGCCATTGCTCAAATTCTTTTCTAAACGCTCAGCTTCCTCTTCCCGGTCGGTAAAGTGGCGGTCGCTGACCGTTTTTCCATAAATAAACGGTGATTCCGACATAAATAAATTTATTATACCGAAAGGTATAAATATTTTTTAAATTGCGTAATATACCTTTTGGTGTAAAAGGTGGGGGGATGTGTTGTTTTGTTTATTGATCAAATGCAGTATATTTCTAAAAAAAAACCATGCCTGATTACTTAGCCGAATATAAAGCCTATTATACTGCCCGGGCGAAACGCTTTGAGGCGGATCCTGATTTTCCCTTTAGTGCGAAGGCGGAAAATGATTTGCGTGATGCGATGTTGTCCTGCAATGAATTGGGTGAATTCAAACAAAAGCTCGGAAACCTGAACGACCTCTGCGCCATTGCTCTTGCGAAGGACGGTAACGTAATGCGTTTTAAGCACTATACGGCACTCGAGGAAAAAGTCCGGGCGCTCGGACCCGAACGTATCATTGCAAAGGCCGATCAATACACGCAGGTGATGGATTTAATTACCATGATCAATGAAGAGGAAAATCGTAATTCACTCGAAATTGCTGCGGATAGTCTGGAACCCTTCGAAGGCAATTGGTTTATGCTGGAGCGGTTGGAGGTGTATGAGAAAGCAGAAGTCCCCGCTCAATGGAAGAAACACATGGCGCAATCGGCAGAAGAGATTCGTGCTTCTTTACGCGAGAATCATCGCAGCACCGAAGAAGATATGCAACGCTGGAAATCCGGGTGGAAACTTGATTTGAATTTGCTGGATGAAACCCGTCACCGCCGGCGTTTTCCTTATCCTGACGAAGAAATTCGTTTTCGTAAACAACAGTATGAATCCATTATTTCTAAAGCTTAAGCAGTATGGCCATTGATAAACTTTATTCCGATCCCATGCTCGATACATTTCGAAACATGATGAAAGAAGTGTTGGACAAAGGCTATAGCGGAGAACATGTGGATGGTATGCGCAGTACCTTGGATAAAATGGAACACTATGCAGCGAGTCTCGACGACTTCATGGATTTTAGTGCTAAGCTGACCACCGAAAATCTATTCGGAAAATTCAGTGATCATTATTCGCGCGTGCTGGCATCAAATGCAAATCTTGGAGGTTACGATCCCAATGCACCTTACGATGAAAAAAATGATCAGGCATTGCTCAAGCTCATGGTTGATGCTTTAAAAAATGCCATAAAAAGTATTCGTCAATCCAAAGCAGAAACCAAAGCACTCATGGGCGACCGGGCGGCAGATGCTGATGTGCTCTTTAAAGAAAAATCCATCATCGATTCCATTCAGAAACTGATTGATTTAGGTGAATCTGGCATTAGTGCACCCGAATACCTACGTATTCAAACCGAACAGAATCTCGATAAAGCCATGGAAGGCACAGCCCTTTCACTGGATGGTTTAAAGTACACGCATGATTTTAATTTAGCGCTTGCTGCAAATCCGATTCAGATAGAGCGTAGTGAACGCTATTTAAAAACATATCAGGAAATGGCCGCGGCATCACCTTATGGTGCGCCCAATATTACCAAATTCAATCTCGCTTGCGAAGTCATCGATGCTGAGCTCATTACGCGCGAGAAAAAATGGAATGCCTGCAAAGATGCATTGGAAACTATTGTTGGCGATTTGTTTTCATGGGCATTGGCACATACTTCCATCGCGCCCTATATCGAACCATGGTCGATGGCTGCGAATCCACGGGAAGCCATCGCGCGCGACAAAGATTGTTTGCCGGGGATGATTGCTGTTCGCATGAATATTCTGCAACGCAATTTTGGAAGTGATTTTATCAGTTTGATGCGCGGAGAAATTATTGCCTGGGAAGTGCAATACCATTGGTTTTGGTATTCAAAGGAAGTAACCCATTTTTTACTGGAAGAAGTATTGCCTCAATGCAAACCGATGCAGTACCTGAGTTCTGAACTGGTCGACAAAATGAAAAACATTTACGAAGGCGACCGCTACCGTAATCCGAAATTGCATCTTGTGCAAACCCGTTGCGCAGCAAATTTCGACGCTTATTTCGGCGAAGGTGAATACGCAAGAAGATATCCTTCCAATCCAACCCCCATTTCAAAAGCAGAGGCCTGGTAATAGGGGAGTGGAGGCTGAAAAAAAAATGGAGAATGGAAATGAGGGTGGTGGTTTTTTTTCTGAATGCATTTTTCCACTTAATGCCCTTTTAAAAAATCCTTGGTGAAACTCAGTGCACTTGGCGCCTCAATGCTGAAAAACCCTTACCGATGTTAAAAACTCCCGCTTTTAAATGAGTGGGAATCCTTTACCTTTGTGCCTTGAAATTTCAATGTCATGAGCAAGATACCTGTAGGTGAAGCAGCCACTCTCGAACAAGCGCAACAGCTTGGTTTATTACCGGAAGAATTCGAAAAGATTAAGGAATACCTCGGACGCACGCCCAACTTTACGGAGTTGTCGGTTTATTCGGTAATGTGGAGCGAGCACTGTTCCTACAAAAATTCAATCGTGTGGCTCAAGACCTTGCCTAAATCGGGTCCGCACATGCTGGCTGAGGCCGGTGAAGAGAATGCGGGATTGGTGGACATCGGGAACGGATTGGCTTGTGCTTTTAAAATTGAATCACATAATCACCCTTCTGCCATTGAGCCCTATCAGGGAGCTGCAACAGGCGTGGGGGGAATCAACCGCGATATTTTCACCATGGGTGCACGTCCGGTTGCTCAATTGAATTCGCTTCGTTTTGGAAATATCGATGATGCCCGCACCAAATGGTTGGTGAAGGGTGTATCGAAAGGAATTGGCGATTACGGTAATGCATTTGGAATTCCCATTGTTGGGGGTGAAGTGTTCTTCGATGAAAGCTTTTCCACCAATCCATTGGTGAATGCATTTTCTGCCGGAATCATGAAGGTGGGTGATATGATTTCTGCAACGGCTAAAGGTGCAGGTAATCCGGTTTTCATTGTTGGTTCATCAACGGGTAAGGACGGAATTCACGGTGCTGCTTTTGCATCGAAAGACATCACTGAAGATTCCGCTAAAGATCTTCCTTCGGTACAGGTTGGTGATCCCTTTATGGAAAAATTACTGCTGGAGGCGACTATGGAATTGGCAAAGACCAATTGCATTGTAGGCATGCAGGATATGGGTGCAGCAGGTATTGCATGCTCCACATCGGAAATGTCGGCCAAGGGTGAAGTGGGAATGAAAATTGATCTTTCTAAAGTACCTGCCCGCCAGGAAGGCATGAAGCCATTCGAATTCTTACTTTCCGAATCGCAGGAACGGATGTTGATTGTGGTTGAAAAAGGAAAAGAGGCTGAAGTACAAAAGATATTTGATAAGTGGGATCTTAATTGCGCACAAATCGGGGAAGTTACCGATACCGGTTGGCTGGAATATTATTTCAATGGCGAACTGGTGGGTTATGTTCCTGCCGATTCACTGGTTTTAGGTGGTGGAGCTCCGGTGTACAAACGCGAGTGGAGTGAGCCGGCTTATTATGCAGAAAGCAAAAAATTCTCGATCGATTCGGTGAAAGAACCTTCGATGGAAGAATTGAAAAAATATGCAACGCAAATGTTGTCTCAACCCAACATCGCATCCAAGCGCTGGATTTATGAGCAATACGATTCGATGGTAGGAACGGTGAACATGAGCACGAATCGTCCGACCGACGCCGGTATTGTGAACCTCAAAGGAACGAATGCGGCATTGGCTATGACGGTGGATTGCAATTCGCGTTATGTGTTTGCTGACCCTGAAGTAGGTTGTGCCATTGCGGTTTCTGAAGCAGCGCGAAACATTGTTTGTTCCGGTGGAGAACCTTCTGCTATTACCAATTGCCTCAATTTCGGTAATCCGTACAATCCGGAAGTGTATTGGCAATTTGTCGGATCCATCAAAGGGATGTCGGCCGCCTGCAAAAAATTTGAGACGCCTGTTACCGGTGGTAATGTAAGTTTCTATAATCAATCTGCCAGTGTGGGTAAAGCCGGCGGTAATGTAAGTAACGCGGTATTTCCAACACCAACCATTGGTATGATCGGAATCGTGCGTGAAAAGGATCAGGTGATGACACTCGATTTCAAACAAAAAGGCGATTTGATTTTCCTCATCGGCGAATCGCATAACGACATCAACTCTTCTGAATATTTATACAACCTGAGAGGCGTAAAATTATCACCCGCACCTCATTTCGATCTCGAAAAAGAATTCGAAATGCAACATGTAGTGAAAGCGCTGATCAAAGGAAAATTCATTAACGCAGCACACGATGTTTCCGATGGAGGATTGTGGGTTACGCTTTCGGAAATGGGAATGCCGCAAGGTTTGGGATTTGATGTGGAGTCGGACAGCGAATTGCGTCTCGATGCCTTTTTATTCGGCGAATCGCAAGGTCGGGTAGTGGTTACAGTAACCGAAGATGATCAGGAAGAGTTCATCGAATTTATGGCTACGCAGGAAGTTCCGTTTACATTATTGGGACACGTTACCAAAGGTAAAATGGTAGTGGATGGCGAACATTTTGGTTTTATTAACGATGTTAAACCAGCCTACGATCATTCGCTGGGAGAAAAAATAATGGCTAATTAATCGGAAAAAATTATGGCAGAATTGCTGGATTAAATTTCGGAAGAAGCGCGTAAAAAAGTTAAACAGGGAAGAATTATCATTATTATTCTTACCGTTTTACTCGGAATTATGGCGCTGGTGGAATACAACATGTATGGTGAAGAACCATTGATTTTGGCCATTTACGCACCCTTCTTTTTTTCCTTTCTTGCCTTCTCCATTTTTTATTACAGAAGTCCATACGGCATTTCCATCGCCGCACTTTCCATTTACATTTTATTGCAAGTGATGGCGATAATTGGTAGTCCGGAAAATGCAGCTAAAGGTGCTTTTCTAAAAGTGGTTATTATCGTTGGACTGGTACAGGCCATTAAGCATGCAAGGGATTATAAGATAGAGAAAAAGAAAGTGATGTCGGATACCCTCGATGGGGATATGATGGCTTAATCAGAATTGAATTCCCATCACGCAAACATCATCCAGCTGTTCAAAATTTCCTTTCCAGGATTCGAAGGTTGAGTCGAGTTCTTTTTCCTGATTTGCCAATGAAAGTGTGGTGCTTTGAAGCAACAATTTCTGGAAATTGGAACTCTTCATTTTTTTCCCTTTATCACCACCAAACTGATCGGCATATCCATCGGAGAAGAGATAAATTCGATCGCCGGCATTTACCATCAAGCGTTGCGTGCTAAATGCTTTTGCATTTTCGGTTTTACCGATGGCTTGTTTATCGGGACGAAACTCCACCAGATTCTCCTGATCGTGCGAATGGATGACCCACAAAGGATTATTCGCTCCAGCCCATTCCAGTTCACCCGTAGCCGGGTGATAGCAACACAATGAAACATCCATTCCGTCGCGCACTTCCTGTTCGTTTTTTTCGAAGGTGGCCACTACAAGTTCACGCACTTTGTCGAGTATTTTTCCGGGTTCGGTAATGCCCATTTCCGTCACCACCGTGTGAAGTGCATTGTGACAAACCACGCTGACCATTGCACCCGGAACGCCATGTCCGGTACAATCGCAAACGGCAAAGAGTAATTTGTTGCCCACTTTTTCCATCCAGTAAAAATCGCCCGCAACAATGTCCTTCGGTTTATACAGTAAAAAATAATCACCGAGTGATTCTTTCATCAAACGATCGGAAGGAAGAATTGCGCTTTGGAGTCGTTTTGCATAGGTGATGGAATCGACAATCTCTTTATTTTTTTCTTCAATAATGGCTTTTTGTTCCTGCAATTGGGCATTGATTTTTTGCTTGGCTTTATTGGAGCGAAACAGAAACAAAGCAAGGAAAGCCACTACCAGCAGGAAAATAACGCCTACTGCAATTACCAGGTTTTGTTGTCCGATCCGTTCTTCCTGTTGCTGGTTTTTTATTTCCTGTAAGGCACTGTTCTTTTTTACCAATTCCAATTCCTGCGTTTTCTTTTCCGTTTCCATTTTTACGTTCAGCTCATTGAGCTTATTGGTAGAAGCAACAGAATTGAGGCTGTCGTTAAGTTGACTGTATTTTTGAAAATCACGAAGTCCATTGGCAAAATCGCCGAGTTGTTCATAGCACTGAGATCGCTTTTTATAAATGTTTCGCAGATCTTCATTCATCCCGATTCGCTTCGCCGATTCTTCGGCGGCATTATAACTTTGAATGGCGCCTTTCCAATCTTTTTCGTCCATGGCATAATTCGCCTTCATCATGATCATGTGGGTGAGATCATAATAATTACCCAGCTCCACAAAATATTTTTCCGCATTATCGAAACATTCTTTCGCTTTCGCTTTGTCTTTTTTCATGCTGTACAAATCGCCCAGCATGGCCATGTGATTACCGTAGTATTCGCGAATGTTTCCTTCTTCAATGATTTTTCCGGAAAGGTTGATGTAATAAAAAGCCGAATCGAGGTTGTTGGTGGAGGCATAATACGAAGCCAGGTTATTACATACACCCGCAACGGATCGTTTATTCCCGTTTTTCTGAAAAATGCGCATGGCTTCCTTCAGGTAATACAACATTTTATTTTTATTGCCGCGCACATTTTCGAGATTACTCATATTGGCATACACAAAAGCCAATCCCGATTCGTCGTTTTCCTTTTTATAAATATCAATGGCATTGTAATAACATTGCGCCGCCTCGCTGAATTGACCTAAGTCGGTATAAATAGTTCCTAAGGTCGAATTGAGCCGGGCCATCATCTGGCGGTAGTCCATTCGCGTGGCATAATACAAACCTTGCTTTCCGTAATAGAGTCCGCTATCCAGTTTTTCATAACTGATCTGCCAGGATAATTTATTCAGTAAAATCACCCGCTGAGAATCGCTGGGGTTTTGTCGCAATACGCCTAAAAGACTGTCCGTTTCGCGTGTGGCAAATGCAGAGGAACTCTTTATGAGAAAAAAGAGAAGGACAACAAAACGAAAAACCGGCAAGTTTGCTTTCATTAGAAAGTAAAGATAAGGTTTTCAGTAATATGGTGGATTAGCGTTTTAAATGAAAGGGAATGGCTATTTTTGCGCCTTAAAGCAGGATATGAATTATTTGTCGGTAGAAGAATTAGCGAAGAATTACGGTGAAAAAAATCTGTTTACCGGTATTAGTTTCGGTATTGATCAGGGTCAACGTGTTGCTCTGGTGGCCAAAAACGGTACGGGTAAATCGACCCTCATGCGGATTCTGGCGGGTAAGGAAACCGCCGATTCGGGGAGGGTGGTATTTCGCAAGGATGTGCGCATTGGATTTTTGGAGCAGGATTCGAAATTCGACCCCCGTTTAAGCATCATTGATGCCGTATTGGGAAGTGATGATCCTGCTGCACTGGCTTTAAAAAATTATGTGGAAGTAACCCATAATGGTGGTGATGAAAAAGAATTACAGGGCGCCATAGAGGGCATGAACACCACCCAGGCCTGGGATTATGAAACGCGGGTAAAACAAATTCTCGGCAAATTAAATTTGCACGATCCTTCTCAATTGGTGGAGACCTTGAGCGGGGGACAAAAAAAGCGTCTTGCTCTTGCGCAGGTCCTGATTCGTAAACCCGAATTCATGATTCTCGATGAACCTACCAATCACCTCGATCTTGAAATGATTGAATGGCTGGAAATGTTTTTGAGCGGATCGGACATTACGCTCTTAATGGTGACCCACGATCGTTATTTTTTAGAGCGGGTTTGCAATGAAATTCTTGAACTCGATGGTGGGAATTTGTATCGTTATAAAGGCAATTATTCCTATTTCCTCGAAAAGAAAGAAGAACGGGAAACCAACGAGCAAATCGAAATCAGCAAAGCCAAAAATTTATTCCGTAAAGAACTCGACTGGATTCGCCGGCAACCCAAAGCACGCGGCACCAAGGCTAAAGCGCGGGTGGATGCTTTTGATGACGTGAAAGAAAAAGCCGGAAAGAAACTGAAGGAAGATGAAATCAGTTTTAACGTCAACATGCAACGCATCGGCGGAAAAATTCTGGAGTTTCACAAAGTGAAAAAATACTTTGGCGATAAAATTATTCTTGAAGGATTCGATTATGTGTTTAAACGCGGCGAGAAGATTGGCATTGTTGGCGCAAACGGAGTAGGGAAGAGTACCTTTCTGAACATGATTATGGGGACGGAAGAGCCCAATGGCGGAAAAATTTCGGTGGGAGAAACGGTGGCTTTTGGTTACTATTCGCAAGAGGGAATGATCATCAAAGAAGATCAGCGGGTGATCGAGGTGATTCGTGAAATTGCTGAATTTATTCCTTTGGCCGGAGGTAAAAAATTAACTGCGCTACAAATGCTGGAGCGTTTTATGTTTCCGGCACATATGCATTATCAGTATGTATCCAAATTAAGCGGAGGAGAAAAACGCCGACTCTACCTGCTCACGATCTTAATGAAAAACCCCAACTTCCTGATCCTCGATGAGCCTACCAACGACCTGGATGTTTTTACGCTTACGGCACTGGAAGATTACCTCGAAAGTTATGAGGGTTGTGTATTGGTGGTAACGCACGATCGGTTTTTTATGGACCGGATTGTGGATCATATTTTCTATTTTGCGGGTCAGGGAAAAATCAAGGATATCCTCGGAAATTATTCGGAATACCGCGATACGTTAAAAGAGCAGCAAGCCGAAGAACGCAGATTGGAAAGGGAAGAAAAAATCCCGGAAAAAGAAGAAAAAATAGTTTCGTCACCCGGTGATAAAAAGAAGATTTCGTTTAAAGATAAATTCGAATTCGAGCAGCTGGATAAGGAGATTCCTCAATTGGAGACAAAGAAAAAAGAGTTGGAGGACTTATTGGCGGGGGGACAATTATCGGTGGATGAACTTTCTGAAGTTTCGGGTAAACTGGGCACGCTGATGGAAGATCTCGAAATGAAGACCTTGCGCTGGATGGAACTTGCGGATCTGATTTCCTGATCTTTTTTTCGTTTCAACTGTTATTAGCAGTAACTTTTCCGACTCAGATTCGTCATACCCCCACATGAACTACTTTTTTTCGCTTTTACTGATGCTCACCTGCAGCACCTACCTTTGGGCAGGAAAGGTGGTAGGGGTAGTCACCGACGAAAAAGGCGAAACGATACCGATGGTCAACATTCTGGTAAAGGGTACGCAGAATGGAACCACAACCGATCAAAACGGTAAATACGGCATCACCTTAAGCAAGGGGAATTACACACTGGTATTTTCGTTTGTGGGGTATAAAAAAGTGGAGAAGCAAGTGAGTATTCGTTCCACCGAAGTGCAAACCATCAATATCCAGCTCGAACCCGATGCAGCGATGTTGTCGGATTTTGTAGTGGCGGCCGATTATAAAGATTTTGCCAAAGAAATTGCTCGGAAGGCCCGTGATTTTCGAAAAGACCAGCGCGACCGTTTAAAAAAATATTCCGTTCACACCTATCAGCGTTCTGCACTTACCGGAGAACGCAAAGTGAAAGAAAAAGACAGTTTGAAATCGGAAACCGATTCCACCCAATGGATCGTCAACGATACCTCATTTTTAAAATCGGAAACCTCTCACCTGGTTGAAACAGTTTCTGATGCACATATCGATCCGCCCGGAAAATTTCGGGAGGACATTATAGCTTTGAAAGATCATTCCGATATTAAACCCAAAGATAACTTCCGTGGAGGAGGAGCATCTTTTACGGTTGAATTTGGAGAGCCCTCCATTACACCTGAATCGCCCTGGGTGGCTAATCCTTATGTACTCATCCGCGATCGTTATGTGTATGATTTTGATATCTATGAAAGTCTGATCAACATTCCTTCCATCTGCGAAAAACAATTGCTTTCGCCAATAGGAAATGGGGCAGTGTTGAATTACAGTTACGATTACGGGGGAGAAACCGTAGATAAAAACGGAAAAAAATTATACCGCATTCTGGTCAAACCCCTCTTCCCCGGGGAAGCTTTGTTCGAAGGAGAAATGTTGATTGCCGACAGCTCTTTTGCATTGATGAAATGCGATTTAAAAATCAATCCGCGCGTTTTACTTTTTTGCGAAGAATTTCACCTGGTGATGGAATATGCCATGGATGAAAACGGATTTGTAATGCCGGTTAAAAAGGAGTTTAATTATAAAATTAAAGACGGAAAAACCCGCTATTACGGAAATGTTTCGGTATTGCATTCAGATTATTCCATCAACCGCGATTATCCGGATCAGTTTTTTACCAATGAAATTACGCGTTATGCAACGGATGCTTATGATAAAGATTCCTCGTACTGGAAGCAAAACCGTAGCATTCGCCTCAATGAAAAAGAACAGGTATTCGAACACCGCATGGATTCCTTAAGGAATTATTACCACAGCGATGATTATTACAGTCTGGCCGATTCTTCCTTTAACCGCATTAACATCTGGAGTTTTTTAGTAAACGGAATTGGTCACCGCTCCCGCAAACGTGATATTGAGTTTTATATCAATCCGCTCGTTATGCAGGCGGTTCCCTTCGGTATTGGCGGTTATCGTCACCGCCTGGGTGGTTATTTCAATAAGGGATTTGACAACGGATATGTACTGGAAACGACCGGCGATATCGATTATGGTTTCAGTAATAAGGATGTGAAAGGGAAATTGGGAGTTGGACTTACCTACAATCCCATTCGTTTTATGCGAACCTTTGTGCGCGTGGGCGATTATTACGATATGATCAATAATTACGCTTCGGCTTCCACTTTTTTTTCGCGCAGTAATTATGCCCGGAATAAAATGTTCAGCATTTCGCAGCGGATGGAAATAGTAAATGGATTGTATGGGGAATTGACCTATGAATTCAATGATCAGATTCCGATTACGGGATTAAAAATGGATTCATGGTCGCAAGATCTTTTTGATACCTTGAACAATCCTACTGCTTTCGATCGCTATACAAAAAGTGAATTCAGGTTGCAGTTGACTTACCGTATTCGTCAGCAATACACCATTCGCAAAGGCAGAAAGATTGTGTTCACCAATAAATACCCGGAAATAAATTTCATTTATCGCAAAGGTGTACCGGGAATGCTGAACAGTGAAGTGAATTTCGATTACATTGAAATCGGCGCAAAACACGAGGGAAAAATTGCGCGATTGGGAACCTTTAAATGGAACATCCAGGCAGGCTCATTTGTAAATCGTCAGAATTTGCGCGTACTCGAATACAAATATTTCAGGGGCTCCGACCAATGGATTTTTTCCGACCCCTTAAAATCATTTCAACTGCTGGGTCCGAGTTTAAGCACCGCCACCGCTTATTTCCGCGCCAATATCATTCACCATTTCGATGGGGTTATTCTAAGTAAAGTTCCGGTGATTAACTGGTTTAAAATAAACCTGGCTGCAGGTGGAGGAACCTTGTTGATGCCCGAAGAAAAATTTGCACATGCAGAAGCATTCGGCGGAATAGAGCGTGCCATTCGTATCCGCAAACAAATTATTCGCCTCGGCGCTTATGCGGTTACTTCCGTAAATACAGAAAACCAGGGCGATTTTCATTTGAAATTCGGAATCAGTTTCTTTAATCCATTCAGCGGAAAGTACGATTATTGATTGAGGACTACCTCATTAGGTCTTCTCCCTTTTTATCCCTATCTTTGTGGGGAAATAGGAAATTGTTTTTCCTGCCGGTAGATCAGCGCTTCGCTTTACTTTCAGCACTACAGCTTCCTGGCCGATTAAGGAGATGCCTTAATCACGTTTAACCAATGATTTTAAAATGACATTTCAACAATTGTCGCTGAGCAATGAATTGCTTCGCGCGCTCGAGGATAAGAAGTATTCTCAACCAACACCCATTCAACAACAATCCATTCCCGTTATTTTCCAGGGCAAAGACATTTTCGGTATGGCCCAAACCGGAACCGGAAAAACCGCTGCCTTCGCACTTCCCATTCTGCAAAAACTGGCTGCGAACAAAGAAATGCTATCAGGCAAACGAGCCATCCGCTCGCTGATACTTGCACCCACGCGCGAACTTGCTCTTCAGATTCACGAAAACTTTATCGATTACGGTAAATATTTACCTATCCGCACAGCAGTGATTTTCGGTGGTGTTTCACAAAAACCTCAAACCGATAAATTGCGCAATGGGGTAGATGTGTTAATTGCAACACCCGGACGATTACTCGATTTAATTCAGCAAGGATTTATAAAATTAAATAAAGTCGAAATTTTTGTGCTCGACGAAGCCGATCGCATGTTGGATATGGGTTTCATTGCCGATATCCGCAGAATTCTACCCATGCTTCCGGCTCAAAAACAAACCTTGTTTTTTAGTGCTACCGCAGAAAAAGAAATTAAAAAACTGGCCGATTCCATTCTGAAACAACCACAAACCATTTCCACCACACCGGTTTCCACTCCCGCACAAACTGTTCAGCAATCGGTTTACTTCGTAATGAAAGAAAGTAAACCCAAATTACTGATGCATTTGCTTCAGGACAAAGACATCGATCACACCCTCATTTTTACCCGCACAAAACACGGTGCAAACAAGGTTGAAAAGGCATTAAATAAAGGCGGAATTAAAGCGGTGGCCATCCATGGTAACAAATCTCAGAATGCGCGTCAAAATGCCTTAAATGGCTTTAAAGACCGTTCTGTGCAAGTGCTGGTGGCAACCGATATTGCATCGCGCGGAATTGATGTGGACCGTTTGTCGCACGTCATCAATTACGATATTCCCAATGAACCGGAGACTTATGTCCACCGTATCGGTCGTACTGGTCGGGCCGGTAACGAGGGCGAAGCAATTTCATTTTGCGATGCCGAAGAAGTGGAATACCTGAACCGGATAGAAAAATTAATTCAGAAACCCATTCAGGTGGTGGGCGGACACCCCTTCGAAATGTTTGTGGACCGCAGCGCACCCCTTTCCGTTGCGCCATCCTCACAGCGAAAACCACAGCCTAAACCCAATAAAAATAAATCGGGTAAAAAACCATTCTGGAAGAAAAAGAAGAGCACCGGGGTGAGGAAGTGATTCCATTGCCCCCCTCTGCCGGGTTTAAAGTTATTAACAGGTATTGAAAACCTGTTGAGGCATTTAGTCCCGAAATCATTATTTTTGGCCTTCTACACATTAAAAGCTAGTAGGGATGAATTTAACAGGCATCATTTCAATTTCAGGTAAACCCGGACTTTACAGGGTTGTTTCTCAGGGAAAAAACACCTTAATCGTGGAAGGTATTCACGATGGAAAGCGTTTTCCTGCATTCTCGGCTAACAAAATTTCAGCGCTGAGTGATATTAGTATTTTCACAACCGACGAAGACGTTCCGCTGGGTGAAGTGATCCAGAAAATTTGGGACAAAGAAAACGGTGGCGCATGTATCGATGCGAAGGAAGATGCGAATGCAATGCATAATTATTTCGTAGCTGTTCTGCCGAATTACGATAAAGAACGTGTTTACAACAGCGATCTGAAAAAATTATTTGCATGGTACAACCTGCTGCAAGGTTCAGGTACTTTAGCAAAAATTGTAGAGGAAACAGCCAAGGCTGAAGCCGAAAGCAAAGCAGCGGAAGCGAAGCCGAAGAAAAAAGCGGCGGCGAAAGATGCGGTTGCCGAAGAGGAAAAACCGGCAAAAGAAGCGAAAGCGAAAAAAGCACCGGCCAAAGCTGCTGCCGATAAAAAGGAACCGAAAAAGAAAACTGCGGCTCCAAAAGCAAAAGCGGAATCCAAAGCGAAAACCAGCGTACGCACTACTACCGTTAAACGCGGAGCATAATGCCTTTGCATCCGGAATTACCCCAACGTCCGCAGCGTAATTTTCTTACGCAGGATATGGCTATTGATTCCTGGGAAAAACTCCTGCCTTATTTTCAATCACTCACCGACCGTGAATTGAATCAGGTGGCCGATTTGGAAAAATGGCTGCAGGATCGTTCAGAGCTGGAAGCGGTAGTGGAAGAAGAAGGGGCTTGGAGGTACATCCGCATGACCATCAACACCAAGGATGAGAAAGCGGTGGAATTGTACACGTATTTTGTCAGTGAAATTGAACCTCAGATTGCGCCTTATCACGATAAGCTGAACCGCAAGTTGATGGAATCGCCATTGGTGAGATTGCTCAATAAGGAAAAGTACTTCATTTATCTTCGGTCCATCGAACAGGAATTGCAATTGTTCCGTGAAGTGAACGTTCCCATCATTGCAGAAATTCAAAACGAATCGCAAAAATACGGAGCCATTACCGGTGCGCAGAGTGTGGACTACGATGGGAAAACCATCACCATGCCCAAAGCGGCGACCTTCTTAAAGAGCACCAATCGTGAAGAGCGCGAAAAGGTGTTCCGTTTAATGACGGAGCGTCGCGAACAGGATACTCCTGCATTGGATGAACTGTTCGATAAACTATTAGGTCTTCGTCACACGGTGGCCTTAAATGCGGGATTCTCCAATTACCGCGATTATATGTTTGCATCGCTCGGACGGTTCGACTACAACGTAAGCGATTGCGAAAATTTTCATTCGTCCATCCAAAGCGAAATTCTTCCCATTACCAAAGGATTTATGGAAGAACGCAAACGGAAAATGAATCTGGAACGATTGATGCCCTGGGATACGGAAGTGGATATTTCCGGAAAACCGGCCTTGCATCCTTTCGAAAACGGAAAACAATTGGTGGAACTTACCATTAAAGCATTCCATCGCATTAAACCGTATTTCGGCGAGTGCATTTCCATTATGAATCAAATGGGACATCTCGATCTGGAATCGAAAGATGGAAAAGCCCCGGGTGGATACAATTATCCTTTGTATGAAATTGGTGTCCCCTTCATTTTTATGAATGCAGTAGGCACGCAGCGTGATTTAGTGACCATGGTTCACGAAGGTGGACATGCCATTCATTCATTTCTTACCCGCGATCTGGAATTAACCGCATTTAAAGGATTACCCAGTGAGGTGGCAGAACTTGCTTCCATGAGCATGGAATTACTAAGCATGGATGCATGGGATGAATTTTATTCCGACGCTTCGGAATTGAAACGTGCCAAGCGTGATCAGCTCGAAAAAATTCTAAGCATTTTACCGTGGATTGCTACGGTAGATAAATTTCAGCATTGGTTGTACACCCACCACACGCATACGCGTGATGAACGTGCGCAGGCGTGGCTGGGTTGTCAGGAAGAATTTTCTACGAAAACGGTGGACTGGACCGAATTTCATTTTGCGCAAAAAAGTGCATGGCAAAAACAATTGCACATCTATGAAGTTCCATTCTACTACATCGAATACGGAATGGCTCAATTAGGTGCTATTGCCATTTGGAGGAATTACAAAAAAAATCCGGAACAAGCTGTTCAGCAATACATCAATGCATTGTCGCTCGGTTACACCAAATCCATTCCCGAAATTTATGCTGCCGCCGGAATTGAATTTAATTTCTCGCGTAATTATGTTCGCGAACTGGCCGATTTTGTAAAGGCCGAACTGGAAAAATTAAAAGACTAAAACAAATCAATCATGTTACAGCGCATTCAGACCATCTACCTTTTGCTGGCCTCCATTTGTGTTTTTTTAATGTACGCTTTTTCATTTGCGAAAATCGATGTGGTTACCAGCGAATATATTTTTTCGTTCAAAGGTTTGGAAGTGGATGGAAAGAATATCGTGGATATTCCATTTGCGATTATTATCGGATTGTTGGCGGTGTATACCCTGGCAACTATTTTCCTTTTTAAAAATCGTCCCGCGCAATTGAAAATGGGACGCTTAAACTATTTGCTTCACCTGGTGCTGGTTGTTACTTTGTTTTTCTCTGCCGATGCAGCCATGGAAAAATTACCGAACGGAAGTGCAGCCATTATTTCTTACGGCGTAGGATTTTATTTGCCCGTTGCAGCCATCGCATTTTTGTTTTTGGCCAATCGTGCAATTAAAGCAGATGAGAAGTTGGTAAAATCGCTCGAACGTTTGCGTTAATTACAGCAGATTTACTCCCACAATTAAAAACAGGAGTCCGAATAAAATCAGCACTCCTACATTGATAATAAATCCTACCGTTGCCGGTTTTTCGAGCCATTTTAGTGTAGATCGATCTGTAAGGGTGGAAATGTCGCGTTTGGCGGAAACGGAGAGTCGCAGACCTAAAAATGCGAGTAATAATCCGCCCAGAAACCACAAAATTACCAATGGAGCACCGGCAAAGGCCATGGTCATTCCAACGGCGGTTAATCCAACAGCGGCCACTCCTGCGGCAATAGAAAATGCACCTTTGCGACGAATCGATTTTTCGGTTACCACCTTTCTGATGGTGTTTTGTTCTTCCTTTAATTCGTCAACATACTGCACCTCTACAGGTGATGACAATGGAACAGGGGAAATTATTTCTGTTGGTTCAGCAATGGAATCGCTCTTTCTGATTTCTGTTTTTACCAGGAGATCTTCAGAAATGACATCCAGCTGTTCAGGGGAAGCTTGCTCGGTGTGGTTTACGGCTCTTAAAATGATTTTTCCGCTTCGGATGGAGCAGGAGCTGAGTATTAGCAAGAGAATATAAAGTGCCGGTCGAAACATGAATGTGCAAAATAAGCAAAATACTTCGGCCCGACTTTTTACTTGCTTCAACATTTTCCTTATTTTAGGCCTATGTCGCAACGCCACGTAGTAGTTATTGGTAATGGAATTTCCGGGACTTCCTTTGCACGTGCATTGCGTAAACGAAGCAATCATCGCATTACACTTATTTCATCGGAGTCCGACTATTTCTTTTCGCGTCCCGCTATGATGTATGTGTACATGGGACAATTACGTGAGGAGCAACTGAAACCTTATGGCGACGATTTCTGGGAAAAAAATAAAATTGAACGCAAGCGCGCGTTTGTCCAGCGCATCGATCCCTCCACTTCGCTGTTGCATTTCGACGACGGTAGTTCCATGGTCTACGATGACCTGGTGATTGCTTCCGGATCTGAACGCGAATCGGTGCATTGGCACGGCGAACATTTTGGTGCTATACACGGATTTGTAACACTCGATGATTTACAAATGATCACTCAGCAATCCGATTCCATCCGCAAAGCGGTGGTTATTGGGGGGGGACTAATTGGTGTTGAATTGGCGGAGATGTTCCGCAGTAAAAATATTCAGGTAACCTACCTCGTTCGCGAGTTTCAATTTTGGAATCGCGTTTTACCGGATCATGAATCAAGCATGATTGAACAACACCTGGTGGCCGATCATGGGGTGAACCTTAAAATGGGTGTGGAGGTAAAAGAATTTAAAGGCGATGAAGAAGGAAATGTGAGAGCAGTTATCACCACAAGTGGTGAAGAAATTGATTGCGACTTTGCCGGAATTTGCATTGGTGTAAAACCCAGAATCGGATTTTTAGCGGAGAGTGGCATTCAATGCAACAAAGGCATTTTAATTGATGCTTCATTTCGCACATCCGTAAAAAATATTTATGCCATTGGCGATTGCGCAGAATTTTCTCCTGCATTACCGGGACGTTTAGCCATTGAGCAAAATTGGTACACCGGAAGAATGCATGGCGAAACGCTGGCCGAAATTATTTCGGGAAGCCCATCGGTGTATCGCCCTTCCAATTATTTTAATTCATCCAAACTCTTCGATATCGAGTTTCAGGTTTACAGCAGAGAAACGGTGTTAAGCGATAAACTGAAATCCGTTTTTTGGGAAAATCACGCTCAACGTCGTTGCATTCGTATTTATTACGATGATTCCACACTTCGTTTCGAAGGGGTCAGCGCATTGGGAATTCGTTTGCGTCACGAAGTATGCGATCGCTGGCTCAATGAGAACAAGAGTGTGGAGGACGTATTGACCCATTTATGCGATCTTAATTTCGACCAGGAATTTGCTTTGCCTTTCGAACAGGAAGTGCTGGATTTGTATAATCGCGAAAGCGGAAAAAACCTGCGCTTGAAGAAAAGAGATTTTAAACGAATTTTTCAGTGGAGATGAGGGCGATAAGGAACATATCTCTCACCGTCTTTTTTGCAGCGCTATTGCTGTTTTTAAGCAGTCTCTTTTTGTCATCTTACCGTTTAAGCGATCAGGTGATTGCCGAACGGTTTAGTGTGATGTACACGGCTTCCGGCAAATCCTATTACGAAATTTTACGACCGCAACTGGAACCGATGGTCAATGTGGAGTACCATTCTTCATTTGGATTTATTTCCGATTATTCTGCCATCATAAAAAAATACAATGAACCACTTATCGCAGCAGGTAATTGGGATGAAGTAATTAAAGATGATCAATTGGTAATGATTACCAAACATTCTTCGTCGGGTTGGTTGGCCGATCATGCTGTATATGTTTCTACCTTTTGCTTTTTGGGTATGTTGTTGGGTGGAATTCTTTATTTTTTAGTGACGGGTCCCGCCAATGAATATCGTCGACGCGCGGTGTGGTTTTCTTCGCTCAGTAATCGTGGTGTTGCGGGAATTGTGTTGGGCAGCGGATTGATTTTATTCTACATCATTCTTTATTTTTTCCCCGCTTATTTGTCGCCCTGGATGTTGCTTGCCGATCCTTTGCGACATTGGTTTACGGATAAAGGTGAGGCGGACCAATGGTTTTTATACGGATGGATGTATTGCATGGCCATGCTGGTAATGGGAATACGCATGCTGATCAAATGGAAGGGAAATCGCTATCAAACTTTCCGTACAGTTTCGGTGATGTTTTTTCAATTGTGTTTTGCATTTATCATTCCCGAAATTCTATCTGCATTAAATCAACCTGCCGTAGATGTAAAACATATCTGGCCGCTCCACTATAATTATTTCGATGGCGCCCGTATCGATCAGATGTATGCCTTCGGTGGTATTGGAATTACTTTATTCTGGTGGGGAATAGCATTGTTTTTAATCGGTGTTCCCTTGTTCACTTATTTTTACGGCAAACGCTGGTATTGCAGTTGGATTTGTGGTTGTGGCGGACTCGCAGAAACCGCGGGTGATCCTTTTCGTCACCTGAGTGATAAATCGCAAAAGGCATGGAAAATTGAACGCTGGATGATTTATTCGGTGCTGGTGTTTGTGAGTGTTATGACGCTTCTTGTTGTGGTAGCCTGGTATAGCGGAAAAGATGAGGTGATGGGCATAAGCAGTGGTTTTATAAAAATGATTTATGGATTTTTAATTGGTTCTATTTTTTCCGGTGTAGTTGGTACGGGTTTTTATCCCCTAATGGGAAATCGTGTATGGTGCAGGTTTGGTTGTCCGCTCGCTGCCTACATGGGAATCATCCAGCGGTTTAAATCGCGGTTTAGAATTACTACCAATGGCGGACAATGCATTTCTTGTGGTAATTGCAGTGCCAGTTGTGAAATGGGAATTGATGTGCGCTGGTATGCGCAAAGGGGACAAAATATCGTTCGCGCTTCTTGTGTGGGTTGCGGAATTTGCTCCAGTGTTTGTCCGCGCGGTGTCCTTAAACTCGAAAACGCTCCTGAAGCAGGCAGAATAAATAATGATCCGATTCTCATTGGAAGAGAAGGTGTAAAAATGAATACAGATTTAATTAAATAACATGTCGGAAATCTTAGACGAACAGGAGAAACCCCGAAGGAAACAATATCCTGAAAAAGTATTTCGTCCGATTTATTTTATTGTCCCCATCATCATTTTCGCC